>VGOP01000001.1:0-137500 GCA_016875875.1 Chloroflexota bacterium
AAGTTACGCCGCAGAAAGTGAAGGAACATTACAGAGACTTGGTCAAAGGTGAGGTTGAGGTATACGAGATGCCGAACATAAATGCGCTGCAGGTTGTAATGCATAACGCTTTAGGAGGTGGCGCTACCAGAACACTGAGGTGGGACGAGACAGGGAAATCGATGTGCTTAGCCATGTTGCATATGGAAATCGAAGTCCCACGCGGGTTTAGACCGACTGAGCCTCCCTGATGGAGGTCGCCACCCACCGGTATACAATGAACGCGATGACGAATTGTTGAGTTCTGGGATTTCTAGTCAAATGTTTTTCATGGCGTGGTAATGATAGAGCGCAGATAGTGCCCTGATCGCTCGTTCCCCTGATGTGTATACTGGTATTCGGTTATACTCCAGTTGGTCAACTAACTTTCCTCCCACTCTAGGATCAGTCACCCATGTCACCACTGGCTTGCCATTTTTAACCATATCACAATATGGTTTCACAAATTGATGAGGATCAGCTCGTGTATATGCGTGTATCTGCGTAGCCAACGCTGCACAGTCAACATTCGGGTCATCGGCTAAAGCGTCTAAGAAAACAGCATTGGCGTCCGTTCCCCAATTGAACTGATAGCATACCCCAGCATCAAGCGGGTTCACCGGAATGTCCCAGGGCGGGAAAATGGAGCGGAGTTTATCACGTGTCTCTGGGCTTAATTGGGCTATGGTAAACCCATTAAGCAGGCATAGGTCAGTGGCGATTACTCCTTCTCCACCAGAACCGGTGGCGATGGCAATCCTGTTTTTCTTCAATGGGGGTAAATACTCAAAGATCTTGGCAAAATCGAAAAAATCGTCCAGAGCCTGTACCCGAATCGCTCCAGCTTGCTTTAGAGCAGCATCAACCACGGCATCGCTTGATTTAGCTATGGCACCAGTGTGTGAGGAGGCCGCTTCAGCTCCTTCTGGCGTTCGACCTGACTTGAGAACAATCACCGGTTTTTCCTTGGTAGTGCGCTTCAAAAGCTGCATGAATTCTTTAGCATCGCCGGCAATGCTTTCCAGGTGCAGGGCAATAACTTTTGTCTCCGGGTCCTGTGATAAATACTCCAGAGCGTCAACTTCATTGATATCCATCTTATTGCCCAGGTCAATGAGCTTACTTATGTGTAGATTAAGACCTGAAAGAAGCCAGCCGAACCTGGGCTCATATAGCCCCGACTGGAAGATAAAGGAAAGCTTTCCGTGCGGCAGCTTCTCAACGGGATGAAAGCTGATGACAAGGTTGTTTCGGCTATTGACAGGGGTAAGTGCGTTTGGTCCGATGGCTCTGATTCCATGCTGCCTTAACAGAGCCAGTATTTCATCTTGTAATGCTTTTCCCTGCTTGCCAATCTCGGAGAAACCGCCAGGAACCAGGGTAACACACTTCACTTTCTTGGCAACGCAATCTCTGACGATATCTAGAGTTTTACTGGCGGGAACAGCGATTACGGCTAAGTCTACTTCCTGTTCAATGCTCCGTAAATCAGGGTATGATTTTAATCCCAAAATCTCTTCAGCGTTGGGATTTACGGGATATATCTTGCCCATAAAGCTTAGATTTACTAGGTTTGACAGTAACTGGAAGTTCAATGTGCCTGGGCTTCTGGCAGCGCCAACCACAGCGACGCTTTTCGGATAGAAAAAGGTGTCTAAAAAATGACGCTTACCGTTACTCATACTAGCTTCTGCTGTCTAATTCGCTGTAACTATGGGATTCTACCATATATGTCGGGTGAAGCACAGGGGTAATTGCAAAACCGTGAGTTTCGGTGTCGGAGCACTGAACAAAATAGCGAAAGGTTCAATGCACGTTGGATGTCAGGGAGCGTTGTGGCTGGACCTCGGCCTGTCTTGCCCCGGATTAAAATCAGCACACTGGTTAGAACGAAAACCGGGCAACATGCACAATATCGTCATTGTCGCCCGATTTAAGTCTTCTTCAGCACTTTTTGCAGCAGTCTAATTCACTGTCCGCAAGGGTGCCGCATTCAGGGCGGAAGTTTATCTAGACGTTCGTTTTTTAGCCTTAGATGAAGCCTTCCTGGCTCTGGTTGTGGCGACGGGTTTGGCGGCAGGCTTTGACCGGAGACGGTATATGAGATAGACCAGGCCGACGATGACCAGCAATACAATCACTATGGCTATGATCGGCATGGTGTAGTTGGGCCTCCACATGATTTCTACGGTAGCGGGCCCGTTCATAATTTGCTGGCCGCTGGCGTTCATCGGGCTTTGTACCCCACCCAGGAAACCCCAGAAGCCCAGCATGGGGACTGCGTGCAGCGACAGGTTCCAGGTGGCAATGCTGTCTTTGCGTTCCCAGGAGCGCTCGTCTATGGCCGGGTAATCCGAGGTTAGTCGCAGCTGATAAAAAGTATCGTATGCGGCAGTGACAGTCCCTCCCTGGTTGACAGCAAATAACAGGTTACTGATGGGGCGTGTGGTGCCGTCGGGGAGCTTCCATTCCCGGAAGACGTACTTTATGCCGTTCTGGATATTAGTTTCAATGGTGCCCGGCGCGGTACTGCTGAAATTGCTGCCCACAGCATAAAAGCCGGTGCCCGGTGGCTGTGTGGCTCCGGACGGTTCGCTGGCCGTCTGGATGTATACCTCCTGCGCATAATCGAAATAGGCATAGTTGTCGATATCAGTCACCGTCTTGGTATTTGGCCCTATGACGGTGAACCTGGCATTGGAGTTTGGGACCTGTATGGTTTGATTGACCATCACCAAATGGCTTTCGCACGGCACGGAGATAAAGGTTTCCGATTGGCCGCCTACAAGTGTGGCCTCGTGTGTACCATCGAACAGCACATTTGTCTGGCCCTGGGTAAGACCGGGGCCAATTTCGACGGTGAAATCGCAAGCGGTAGTGTAGTAAAAGATGGGAAGGTAGTTAGCCCAACAATCAACGATAAGGATAAAGTCGCGGCTGATGGCTGGGCAGCAGGTCGGGTCTGGGCACGTACCGGTATCGGTAACCGTAGCCGTTACGGTATAGATGCCGCAGGTACCCGGGCCGGGGATGCCGGAAATGACTCCGTTGGTGGCGTCCGTCACGGTCAGCCCGGCTGGCAATGGGGTAGCGGTCCAGTTTAACGGCCCCACACCGCCGGTGGCGCTCAACGTCATGGTGAACGGCAAACCCTCCCAGGCAACCGGGTAAAACGTTGGATTAATGGCCGTGACACAGGGTGGGATATTAGCGGCGACATTGAGGGTGACATTGGCAATGGTCGGCGATATGGTTACGCAAGGTAAAGTGGCGTCGCCATTGGGAAAGCAATTCCCAAAGGTACAAGTGGTGCCCGCCGCGTTAGGGCAAACGCAAAGCTCGGAGACCTGAACGCCGAAGGTATAGGCGCCAGCGCTAGGCGTGGGAGGGCAACCTGAAATTGCCCCGGTATTTTGATCTATGTTTACCCATGCCGGAATCCCCCCTCCCGTATCCACCAGCCAAAAGAAGAGGTTTTGTGGAGGGTTCGAGCATGTACAACAAGTAACGGTAAGTTGGGTATCAACAAAGGGTAGGCATTCGAACGCGTCTATGGTTATATTGGCAGGAGAAATGTCAAATATAGCCTGTGCAGGCTGGGTGTTCAGAGCCATCCCTCCCAGTGACAATGTCAAGGCAACTATAATGCCCAGGCATAACCTGAAAAAGACCGCTGCCCTACGGCACTTTCCGAAGTTCCATGTCCTCATTTAACTACCTCCATTTTTCTCTCACAGAATGGATTTATTTTTCATCTGGTCTGCCAAATAGAAGCCATCAACGTAGAGCTGGGGTCTGACGGCAGGCTGCGGCTGCCTGGGACTGTGTGGCATAACAGGCGCCTCCAGTCTGGGTACACTGGGCCTGAGTGGTCTGGTAGACCTGGCTTTTCAGGCAGCACCAGCACGTCGGCGGTTGGCAGCGTTCCGTCACCTGGGCCTGGTTGGTTGACCAGTAGGAGCCTCCTACCTGGGTGCACTGAGCCTGGGTGGCCGTGTAGACCTGGCCGTCTCTGCAGCAGTATCCCATCGGCTGGCAGCGTTCCATCGTCTGGGCCCGGTTGGTGGACCAGTTGGAGCCTCCCATCTGGACACACTGGGCTTGGGTGGATGGGTAGTATATCTGCCCATTCAGGCAGCAGTATCCTTTCGGCTGGCAGAATTCTATCGCCTCGGCCTGGAAGGTGGACCAGAAACCTCCTATCTGGGTGCATTCACGTTTGGTGGTCTGGCTGACTTTTTCATTTGCGCAGCACCAGCCTTCCGGCTCGCTGTAGCAATACCAGTTTTGCTGGTCGTCAGGGGAGTAGTAGCAGCGCGCATCAGAGCATTTCTGGGTGAACCCGAGGTTTGCTGCCTCCCCAGGTTTCAGACAGTAGGCGCAGTTGCTGGGGCATTTGAAAAAATCAGGTCTATTACGAGTAGTAATCGATGGAGGTGAAGTACCTGGCGTGGAATACTGGTCCAACCATTTTGGCGTACGCTGCTCGGTCTGGTTATCCGTCGGCCCTGATTGTCCAGCCGGTATAAGATTGGCGGCAAGAGATAGCGTTAGCTCTGCCGTATCGCTGCCGTATTCGTTGCTGGCCATGAGGATGGTGATAAACTTACCGCTGTCGTCCGTCGTTATTGCAGAGGCCGGCAGCCCGTCGGCAGTCCCGTTAAGGGCGGCGCCGGAAGGGTTACTGATGTTTTTAATGTTAGTGCCCGCCTCATTTATCACTACATTCGTGGCGCGCCTCACCTTGAAGGTATACACGGCGGCGGAAGTGGGGGTATCCAGCTCCATTGGGTCAGCTTTGAACACCTGGATGACCGGTCCATTCCCGTCTATAGCGGTTGAAGTGTAATCGGCTTCGTTCTGTTGTAAGGGCTCAGCTTTGCACACCTGGACGTCCGGTAGCATCCTGCCTGTGTAGGACCGATTAGTGTACACGATTGCCCCGGCAGTTGTGAGGCCGATCAGCACAAGGCAGAGACACAATCCGAGAATGCTATTCATGCTGCGGACCCATCTAAAACCTGATAATTTCATGGCTCAACCTCCCAATAAGAATCAATTGCAGATTTCCTGTCATATCGGCGGAATTCCCTTAGCCACAGTTTCTGGGATCATTCCATCTAAAACAAATGCCATGCAATGCGAGTCCCTAGAGTAAATTATGTAAGAACATCGCTGCTGTTAGTATGCGCCATGTTTTTGTATGTGTCAATAGTCGTCTCAGGACAGAATCCCTGAATGGCCAGCTCCTTAGTTTTTTGCCTTGCCTGCGCCGTGTCAGCAAGTCACCCCTCTCTTAGTGGGCCGGGACAACAATTTAGCGGAACGTTCAGCGCACGCTAGATATCAGAGAGCATTGCTTACGAAAATTTCCGCAGGACGGCCTTGGGGTCGAATGGGCCACCGTGGGTACAGAAGATTTTTACCGGCTTTTTTCGCAGTATCAGTTTAATGCTTTCTTTTAGCTGGAACATGTTGTCGGCGAATAAGGGATAGTTCGGCTGCCAGAAGCGGACTATGCCCCTCATAATCAGGTCGCCGACGATGACCTCGCCGCTGGGCAAAATCACCGATAGAGAGCCGGGAGTGTGCCCCGGCGTGTGTATTACTTTGCCGTCGACGCCGAATTTGTTGAGGTCCATTTCGTTTTCGATGATTATATCCGGTTTCACAGGTGGGGCTGTGGCCGGGCCCCTTTTTGCCATCAGGGAGAGGAAGAAGCGGCCGATGGCTCCGGTGGGGCTGAGAGATGAGTCTTGACCTTTTTTCAATACCTCGGCATCGAGCTGGTGGACGGCTACCGGCGCACCGGTCTGCTTCTTCATCTCGGCGGCGCTGCCGAAATGGTCGGAATGGCCGTGGGTGATGAGTATGAGAGAAACCCAGCCGGGTTCGATGCCGTTACGGGTGAGACTGTTGATGATGGCTGGAGCGCTGCCGGGAAAGCCGGTGTCAACGAGGACAGCGCGTTTGCCACGGATGACAAAGACATTGGCCCTGCCCAGGGGAATTTGAATCACCGATGAGCCTTGTTTCGGCATTTTAACCTCCTCCTGCCGCTGCTTAGCGTGGCTATGTTAAGGCTAGGCTCGCCAGCTGTCAAGATGCTGGGGGATAGAATAGATTTGTGCCTGCCATTGCCCTGTGGTTCAGTTTGCGCTGCTGGTTTCATTTGTATAGAATGAGCCCGCAGCAAGTTATCGAAGGAGGACATTCATGGAGTTTGAGAGCCTGAAATACGATAAAAAGGACGGTATTGCCAGGATAACGATTAACCGCCCCAGCGCTATGAACGCGATTACGCCGGCATTGCTTAAGGAGATGAAGGCTGCGGTGGAGGATGCCGGGAAGGATAAAAATGTGGGAGTGGTGGTGATAACTGGGGAAGGCAGAGCTTTTTCTGCCGGTGTGGACTTGAAAGCTCTGGGTGAGCGCAAGCTTGAGAAGGGGAAGGTGGGGCCGATTCTTGACGACCCGGCACGTGAGCTTATCGATACGATACAGGCTATACCTAAGGTCGTGATTGCCATGGTCAACGGGTTTTGCTTTACTGGTGCCCTAGAGATAGTGCTTGGTTGTGACCTGGCGATAGCGGCTGAGGAGGCGAAATTTGGGGATACACATGCCAGGTGGGGTCTCAGACCCACATGGGGTATGAGCGCGCGTTTGCCGCGCACTGTCGGGCTTGTGAAGGCAAGGGAGCTGTCGTTCACCGCTGATACTATAGACGGTCGTGAAGCCCAGCGTATAGGCCTGGTAAACATGGCAGTGCCGGCAGATAAACTGGAGGAGACAACAAACGAGCTAGCCAAGAAGATAATGGCCAACAGTTGGGAGAGCCTGGCTGCTTATAAGTATCTCTATAATCGGGGCATGAAGCTAACCCTGAAGAAGGGCCTGGAACTTGAGTTCGGCAGCGAGTTTGATATCGCCGATACCGAGGACAGGCTGGCCAGCTTCAGGAAGAAAAGCTGAGGGCTGGAGCATGCCAGGGTGTTTTTATTCGTGACGCAAACATTCTATCGGGTCTAGCCTGGCAGCCCGGAAGGCGGGGTAGGTCCCAGATATCAACCCTGTCCCAATTGACACGGTAAGGGCGAGAATAACAACGCCGAGTGAAATTTGAGCCTGAAAAGTTGAGTTCCCCATAGTAATATTGCCCATTAATAATGACCCTCCTACCGCTATGAGCAAGCCAATCAAACCGCCGGTGAAGCTAAGGGCTGCTGCTTCAATAAGGAACTGAGTTAAAATATCACGTCGCTTGGCGCCGATAGCTTTGCGTATGCCGATTTCTCGTGTCCGTTCCGATACGGAAACCAGCATGATGTTCATAATGCCGATGCTGCCCACAATGAGCGAGATAGCGCCTACGCTGCTCAAGAAAATCGAGAAGGCAGCTAATGACTGCTGCATGCTGCTCAGGACTTCCCGCATGTCCCTGATGGTGAAGTCATCTGCGCCCCCTGGCCCGATATAATGCCGTGCCCTTATTATCGAGGTTATTTCGGCAATAGCAGAATCTACTTGGTCCGGGCTGACTGCCTTTACGGCAATCTGCTGGATATTGTTGCCACCGACTATTTTTGATTGCATTGTTGTAAGCGGCATCAATATATAGTCATCTCCTGCAAAGCCCCCCATCTTTTGAATGGTGCCGATGACCTGGAATTTAATGCCGTCAACGCGCAGGCTCTTGCCCAGTGGGGATTCGCTGCCGAATAAGTCCAAAGCCGTCTGGTAGCCAACTATTACCACGTTCTGCCTTGCTGTGATATCCTGCTCGGAGATAAATCTACCTTTATCTACAGTATAAGCCCTTATTTGTGCTATCGTGGGCGTAACACCGGTGGCCTGTATATTCACGTTGTTGTTACTGTAAGACACATTTACACCTTTGCTAAGCGTAGGCGACACTACAGCTATTGATGGTGCCATCTTCTGGTCTGCCAGTGCTTGGGCATCTTCAAGTGTGAGGTCACGCACAGTTTTTGTTGTCTTGTCTGCCGAGCTGGATATATAAAGCGCGCTGGCCCCCATATTCTCAAAAGTTGTTTTCATACTGGCCTGAAACCCTTGGCCTAGGGCAACCAGCAGGACCACAGCGCAGACGCCAATCACAACACCAAGCATCGTCAGCGAGGACCGCAGTTTATTGGAAAATATAGATCGCCAGGCTGTTCTGGTGCTCTCCCAGATGTTCATCGTTTCTTTTCCTCGATGACCTTACCATCCCTGAGATAGATAGTTCTATGAGTATATGCTGCTATATCTTCTTCGTGGGTAACTACGATCACAGTAATACCTTTCTTACACTGTTCAAGTAAAAGAGACATGATTGTGCGGCTCGAGGCGGTATCAAGGTTACCGGTGGGTTCATCAGCAAGTATTATCACAGGGTTGTTTACTAGGGCACGGGCGATTGCTACCCTTTGTTGCTCGCCGCCAGAAAGTTCGGTCGGGTGGTGGTGTGCCCTTTTGCCTATGCCGACCGATTCCAGGGCATCGAGGGCACGCTGGTGCCTGTGATTTTGACCCGAATATATCAGCGGCAATTCTACATTATCTACTGCGGTCAATTTAGGTAAAAGGTTGTAAGACTGGAAAACGAAACCTAATTTGTTATTTCTTATTACCGCCAGGTTATCGTCCTTAAGGCTGGAGACATCCTGTCCCTCCAGGCGATAGCTTCCAATAGTCGGCCTATCTAAGCAGCCGAGTATGTTCATCATGGTAGATTTGCCAGAACCGGATGCCCCCATGATGGAAACCATCTCACCTTTCTGGCAGTGAAAAGAGATATCGTCTAAGGCAGTGACCTTCACCTCACCCATGTCGTATATCTTAGTTGCATTTTCTAATTCAATCATATCCTAACACCAAACTTACAAACATTATGCGATATGCGGGGTTGCCATCTTAGCGTATAGGGACGCGCATCATACCTGGCGTTCCCCGACGCTGTGTATTAGTACCTGTGCTGGGCGTCAGATTTGATACAGTAACTTTCTCCCCTTCTTTTAATCCCTCTAACACCTCGGCGTATTGGAAGTTTTGTCTGCCCAGAGTGATCCGCCGTAACTCGGACTGGCCTGTGGCCTCGTCTATCACCGCCACCATGGGTCCCGAAGGTGTATTGACAATCACTGATACGGGCACCAGCAATGTGTTCTTGGCGCTGTAGATACTGATATCGGCAGTAGCGCTTAAGCCACCCCTGAGCTCGATATCAGTCGGGTCCAGCTCGATGGTGACATCAAATTTAATTACATTGCCCGACTGTGTGCCAAAGGGTGAAATGAATTTCACTGTTCCTGTGAACACCTTATTTGGTACAGCGTCTATGGTAATCGTGGCCTTTTGTCCACGTTTGACTTTCATAATATCGATTTCATCGACAAGCCCCTGGAACTCTATAGATTTAGTATCTACGAGCTTGACAGCTGTCCTGGAGGAATAATCCTGGGCAGACAGGACGTAGGACTTTTTAAGGTCCACGCTGACCACAGTGCCGTCGGAAGGGGCTATGATGGCAGTCTTCATGATATCCTGCTTGGCCTCATATAAAGATATTTCTGAGCTTTGCAGGCTGAGGTTGTATTGCTGCAACTTCTGCCAGTTGACGTCTTTTATGATTACAAAGAGTGACGTTTGATTCTCCAAGATGTCGCGTCCTACCAGCAGGTTAAGCTTGGCGATGTACAACTTCTTTGCAGCTTCAACCGGCAGGGCGTCGCTCTGTGTCAGGTAGTCCTCTAATTCCTGCAAAGCGCGCATAGACGATTGCAGGAAATCGACGCTGGTAGCGGTATCGGGGTACTCGAACAAATTACTGTCCTTGAGATATATTGTGCTTTTAGCCAGCTGGACAACCGTGAGCATTTCCTGTTGCACCTTGTCGAATTCAGGTGTAAGTGTGGCATAGTCCCCGATTTTCATCAATTGGGCAATGTTTAGCAATTTCTGACGGTACTTCTGCAGGTAGTCGACGACCATTTTGTCATTCGGCGACTTGCTTTGGGAGCTGCCCGCGGTAAGGTCTGGATAGTAAGTTGAATTTGTCTTGGCCCCAGCCAATACGGCGGCATCGGGTCTGGACTTAATCAGGTCTTCGCATACTTCAATATCAAAATATGTCATGATGAGCTTATAGCCGGCGTCCTTGTAGTTCCCCTGTTCAAAATAATTAATAGCCGCAGCTATATCCTTTTGTGCTTCATCAACAAGACGGGATACGCTCAAATCCAAGTAATTATAGGGAAGATGGTCAGCTCCGCATTCAAATTCGATGTCATTTTTTGTAGCCTGTATGCTAAACAGGGCTGTTCTAATGGCGTTTTTCTGTGATGAATTATCAAGCATAGCCAGGAGGGCACCCTGCTTGACCGTGTCTCCTTCTTCCACCAGTATCTCATCGACCTGCCCATTTGTGCCGAACTTTAGGTCGAACTGGTTGGGCATGATAAGGGAACCATCGGCAGATACCACGATATCGAGGTCCCCCCTTTCCACTTGGAAAGTTTGCCCAAGAGGAACCACAGTTTTGCTGCAGCCACTGAGCAATATCGAAAGTAAACTTATATTTACTAAAAGTATGGTTATTATTCTTGTTTTCATTTTATCTATCTAGGTGGTGGTCCCTGGGATCGCCGCGGAAAACCTGTTGTTATGGGTGCCCCGGTAACCTTTTCTTGAACTACGACTTCATCGCCTTCATTCAGCCCGGTCAATATCTCGGCAAATTGATAGCTCTGGCTACCCAGAGTGACCTTTCTTTTCTCGACCTGGCCTGTGGCGCTGTTTATGAAATCGACGAAGGAGCCGGCAGATGTGGTGGTGATAGCCGATACCGGCAGTAGTAGTACATTTTCTATGTTCTTTACGATTATATCGGCTGTGGCGGTAAGGCTCCCCTTGAGTTCGACATCGGTAGGATCAAGCAGGATGGTCACGGCGAATTTGACAACACTGCCCGTGTCCGTGCTGGCGTAAGGTGAGATGAAGGATACTGTGCCTGGGAATGTTCTGTCTGACACAGCGTCCACGGAAATCGTAGCTTTCTGGCCGGTTTCTATTTTCAAGATATCGATTTCATCGACAAGCCCCTGGAATTTGATTGCCGTGGTATCAACAAGCTGGATGGTACCCTTGGATGAATAATCCTGGGCGGAAAGGACATCGTTCTTTTTGACATCCACACTTACCACCGTGCCGTCAAAAGGTGCCATTATCACCGTCTTGAGGAAGTCTTCCTCGCTATTCACCAGTGAAACAAGGTCTTTTTGTAGGTCGAGCTTGTATCCATGCTCCTTTTGTAGGGAGAGGCCGTGCTGGAACACTAAGTCATTGCTTCCCAGAATAGCGTTGCAGAGCTTCATGTAGTGCTGCGCTATACGCAGATTGTCATGTAGTTCAGATGAGTTAAGGTCGCCCCTTTCTATACCTTTCAGCGCCGTATCTAAATTCTCTTCAGCAGCGCCGTAAAAATACAAGCTTATTGCCTCGCCGTAAATGGTCGTATCGATATGCGTTTTTATCATGTTGATGTTATTTTTTACTGTTTTGCCTATGTCGTCAACCCGGCTTAAGAGGACCTTGAAAAGCGTGCCGGCTTCGTCGGTTTTGCCCTGCCCGATTAACTCGCGCAGCTTATCGATGTCGGCCTGTCCCTGCTTGATTAAATCAACCGCCTGGCGCAGCTCAATGATGTAAGACACAGCAAATGATTGCCCCTGATATATCTGGAAATATGTTATGCCAGCCTCATCACTGGGGACGAATGGCGCCATGTTGCCCAGGCCGGACTTCGGGTTGTTTATGGTGTCCTCAAGTATTTTCACGCAGGGCTCTAGGTCAGATAAAGCTACATACAATTCAGACGCGGCTTCACTGTATTTGCCGGCTTGGAATAGTTCACGCGCTTTAAAAATCTCGTCCTGCGCCCAGATGAGGGATGACAGAGCAGTGGCGTTGGGATAATAAAATGGATAGCCAACACCTGAATTATCGTTAGGATCATTAGCCGGAAACTGGGGCAGCAGTGGCACGGTTTCGTAGAGATAACTCAGTGTTTGCTGTACGGTGTTGTTGGCTGATCTTACATCCAGCCTCTGTGCCGTGTCATCCAGTGTGGCTAATATTGTCCCGGCTCTGACGAAATCCCCCTCTTCTACGTATACATCTTTAACGTCGCCCGGTGCGCCGAAAGTCAGATCAAATGCCTGCGGCATTACCAGGCTGCCGTCCACTGGCACAGTCACTGCAAGGTTGCCGCGCTGTACGGTAATGATTCGCCCTTTTGGTTCCTGAGAATCTGGCTTTGAGGAACAGCCTATCCCCGAAACAATCAAGGCGCATGTGAAGAGAACGATTAGCAATTTAGTAGATATTTTGCTCATTTCTGTCTGGTCTTCAGTTTTATTTAATACCTTAACTGCCGGCTGCAAACCATCTTATTAAAATAACAGGGAAATGTTAAGATTTTGTTTAGAAAGCATGTATTTAAGCCTGGAATTAAGAGAAACCTCTAAACTAATAGCAAATGACATGGCAATGATTACTTTGATACCGGAATGGTAAAACTAAAACAGCTCCCCTTTCCTAGCTCGCTTTGTACATTAATTTTACCGTTATGCGCCTCGACGAGATATTTGGCAATAGCAAGCCCCAGACCCGTACCGCCGGTGGCTCGGGCTCGAGATTTATCCACCCTATAGAAGCGCTCAAAAACATTCGGCAGGTCCTCAGCAGGGATACCCTCACCAGTATCTTCTACACTTATCTCCAGCCAGTTATCAAGCTGCCTGGCGGCTATAGTTATGGTACCGCCTTGTGGTGTGTGAGTTATGGCATTATCGATGAGGTTGAGCAAGACTTGGCTAATCCGTCGGGATTCAATGCTCACCAGTGGCAGCTTTTTGGGCAGATTAGAGGATAACGCTATTCCCTTTGCTGTTGCTTGGCTTTGTTTCACAGCCACCGTTTGCTTCAATAACTTGATAATATTTTCCTTCCGACAATGCAGTTTTAGTTCACCTGCCTCAGCCGAGCTCAGCTCCTGGAGATCGTCAACCAGTACTGATAGCAGGTCTGCCTCTTCGTTGAGGGAGCGGATGGCATCTGGCTCTGGCTTTATCACACCATCATGCATTGCCTCCAGGTAACCTCTGAGATTGGATAGTGGAGTCCGCAACTCGTGGGCAATGTCAGCTATCATATTGCGGCGAAGTTGTTCACTTCGTCCCAAATTTTCTGCCATGGTATTGAAGGCTTGTGCCAGTTCTCCGATTTCACCTTTCTCCTTAGACTGTACCCTCTGAGACAGGTCCCCCTGTCCCAACTGCCTGGCGGCAAGGGTAAGAGCCTTTACCGGTGCTGAAATTCGACGCGACAGGAAATAAGTTATTAGGAGTGCAACAGCAACCGCCAGTAGTGCACCCCAAAGAAGAAAACGACTTATTGCCTGGGAGAGACTTAGCGTTGAAGGGAAAACTGCCGATGGTTCGGGGCTGATATAGAAAGTCCCCACGCTGCTTTCTTCCCACGGCGGTGACAATCCCATACCCGGCATGTCAGGATGGTGCTGCTGTCCAAACCACTCTCCTTGAGCCAACTGCGGTGGCAAGCCCATACCTGGTATGTCAGGATGGTATTGTTGTCCCAATAACTCTCCTTGAGAATCAGCCACTACTACTCCGCTAGAGTCGGTCAGTATAATCCTTCGTCCATATAGGTTGCCCCACTGCTCCACATAGGGTTGAATTCCCTCCCAGTTTCCATGCTCGCGGTAATAGCGGTGCAGCTCAAATGCCACTCTTCCAAAGTGTGCTTGCTCGCTTCGTTCACCATACCGGCGGAATTCAACTCCGGTAGTTTGACTGACAAATAGGTATATGGCGCCGACTACAACCAGTATGACGAGGGTGAAGGCCGCCAGGAGACGAAATCGCAAACTATGTACCACTTTGAGTCTCCGAAAACCTGTAGCCAGTTCCATAGACTGTCTTTATGTACTTGGGGTGTCTTGGGTCAGGCTCTAGTTTCCGTCGCAAGTTCAGGATATGAACATCGATGGTGCGGTCAAAGCCCTTATAATCATAGCCCAAAGCTTTTTCAACAAGTTCTGCCCGGCTGAAAACTCTGCCAGGTTCTTTAATGAGAATTCCCAGCAGCTTGAATTCAATGGGGGTAAGATTCAAAGGTTTGCCGGCAATGGATGCTTCCTGTTTGAGGAAGTTTAGGACAATTTTGCCGTGCTTAATCTCTACAGGACCACGTTCTCCCGGCAGGCGTCTGAGCACTGCTCGGACCCTGGCTGCCAGCTCCCTCGGGCTGAAGGGCTTGGTCACATAATCGTCCGCTCCTAAACCCAGACCAGTCAGTTTGTCCTCGTCCGTAGTTCTGGCGGTGAGCATAATTATTGGCACATCGGACTCATCTCTAAGGGTACGGCAGACCTCAAGCCCATCCATGCCGGGCAGCATTAAGTCCAGGACGATAAGATCAGGGCGACTCTCACGAGCCAGGTGCAGGGCTTCAATACCATCGTGAGAGGTCATAACCCTGTAGCCATCCCGGTTAAGGTAGAGCTTGACCAATTCCACCGTTTTTGAATCGTCATCAACTACAAGGACTTTTTTACCAGCCATCTCTAGATACCTTAACGATTGCTATGTTTCTATAATCTTATAACATAAATGTTAAGGAATTGTTAAGCCCTGGTTCATTTTTAGCGCTCATCACCGGTTCATTAATAATCAGAGAGGGAGAGAAGTGCTCTCCCTCTCTTGATGTGGTCAAATGAGTTCTTGTAATCGAAGTTTGGTCAGCTATTCAGATGGTGGTGGAACACATGGTCCACCCTTGCCAGGGAAGCCGCCATGGCCGGGGAAGCCGAATCCAACGGGGACATCGGGTTTCGCCTCCATCCACTTTTTAAGTGCATCAGCCTGTTCCTGGGTGGGGACGCTAGGCCTCGCCTCCCACCACTCCTGGAGTGCCTTAGCTTGTTCTTGGGTTATTTTACCCTCATTGACTAGATTCTGAAGGCGGTCTTGCATGGCTTCAGCCCCCATCTTTGGGCGGTTCTGCATGACTTCAGGGCGCATCTCGCTTGTGGCCTGGGCAAAGGCCTCTTTCAGCGCTTCTTGGTCTATGGTGGTGCCTGTGTTCTGTTGGTAGATTTCACAGACTCTGTCCAGTAGAGCCCCACATCGGGCCTTAGGTTGATTGTCATCACCGTTGTCGGCAGCAAGTGCTATTCCACCTATGCTCCCGGCCAGTAATACAGCCGCCAGTACCGTGAAAATAATGAATTTCTTGCTTCGCCACATTTCTGTTTGGCCTCCTTTTTTTAAGGCTAATATAAGGATAGCATCTGGATGTTAAAATCTTATTAAGATCTCACAGGGTGCTGCGGGATGGCTCACTGAGGGTTGTTGACTGGTTTAACTAACGACGTTCTGAATTAGCTCAATGCGTGTGGGTTTTGCGTTGTGGCGAGCTTCAGTACCTCGGTGCCAATATCTTTTTTGAACACCCCTCTAGAAAACTTTAAAAAGTTACAAAAATCACCTAAAACCCCTTGACAAGTACATTCCGAGCAGTCTATAATATATCAAGATATATCGTGATAATACTGGATATATCATAATTTAAAGGAGGTGATGGACATGTTTAGAGACAGGTTTTACAGAGGCGAGCGATTTTTCCGCGGATTCGGCCGGGAAAGTCCCTTTAGCAAGGGCGATTTGAAATATGTGATTCTCGACCTGCTGAAAGAGAAGTCGAGGTACGGGTACGAGATCATACGTGCTCTCGAGGAGCGCTCACATGGATTTTACACGCCGAGTCCCGGAGTGGTCTATCCAACCCTGCAGATGCTGGAAGAAATGGGCTACGCCAGCGCCAAGGAACGGGATGGGAAGAAGGTCTATACCATAACCAAGGAGGGTACTAAGTTCCTGTCGGAGCAGAAAGACTTCACCGACGAAGTCAAGAGCCACATGAGGCGTCATTGGAACCCCGAAAACATTGGCGTGTTTATGGAGATGATGGGCGAGTTCGGCGAACTGGCGAGAATGATGGGCCGCCGGGCACGGCGTGTAGCCCCCGATAAAATGAAGCGCATACGCGAGGTGATTTCGCGTGCTTCCCAGGAAATCAAAACTATATTGGAAGAAAAGGAGGACTGAAATGGGTTACTTTAGAATACTGGCAGCTATTCCCGGTTTTTTTCTGAGTTCGTTGTTCTTAATGCTTCTCTGGGGCGTTATCGCTCCAAAGCTCGGCTGGCAGGGTATAGATTATCCCATGGCTATGCTGATTACCATCACGCTGTGGATAGCGGTGGCGCCTCTGGCGGCAGCGGCTGGTAGAGCTAGTATAAGAAAATGGAATCGTCATAGCCGTTAATTCTGGCTGATGGCATTCTCGATGAGTTCGATACGGCTGGCCTTGCCGTTCTGGTCGAGCTCGACGGCGACGAAGTTTATGCGCCAGGTCATGACCATTCGGGCTCTAGATTGTCCCTTGGATTATCTGTCAGTTTTGTGGGTTTAGATGGGGCACTGATATCCCGCAAGTAGACATCATAGCTCATGCCACCAATTTTGGATTGATATGCTATTTTTAGGCCCGCTGTTATCGTTTTTGAAACTGTTTGCTTGCTGAACATCCACACTTTGTGGTGATTGCGCACAATTAACATTGTGAATATAAGCAGAGACAAAGTCGGGCTTATTAGCAAGAATAATGATGACTTGATTCTATGTTACCTCTACATATTATTTTGGTAACTAAAATAGAAAATCGATAGTCCTCTAATATCGTTATGGTTGCCAGACTGGGTCCCGGTAATTACTGGACGACGTGCTGGTGATTTTAATTGGTTTGGAGCCATTGGAATTCATGATGTAAAAATCACCATCTCCTTCTCGGTTTGAGTAGAACAGGACCCTTTTTCCATCCGATGACCATGAAGGGGAAGAATCCCATTGGGGATTGTTAGTGATGTTCGTCTGCTTGGAACCATCAGCATTCATTGTATATATTTCCCAATTACCATCACGGTCCGAGACGAAAGCAAGCATCTTTCCGTCAGGCGACCATCTGGGTAGGCTATCTTTTGCATTAGGGGTATTGGTTAAATTAACCTGGCTTGTTCCATCAGCATTCATTATATATATTTCCCGATTGCCATCACGTTCCGAGACGAAGGCAACTTTGTTGCCATCTGGAGACCAACGCGGGTAGTCATCATAAGCAGAATTATCGGTAAGACGAATGGCTTCGGTGCCGTCAGCGTTCATGGTATATATTTCCCAACTGCCACTGAACTCGGATGAAAAAACAATTTTTTTACCGTCGGGTGACCATGAAGGACTCGCCGAGCTGAATCCTATTCTGGAAGGGATCTTGACAGAGGCGTATAATGCTTTGGCACATATTCTAACTTTCTCATTTGTACCGTCAGTATCTATGACGCAAATACCTTCATACCTCTCAGATGTGAAAGCAATTTTTTTACCGTCAGGTGACCATGCAGGTTCGGTAGAGCCAAGGTGTGTATCATCTTTGGTGATCTGCAAAGGCTGCCCCAGTCCATCTTCATCCATTATATAAATATTGTTATACTTATCCTTATAAGCGTAAGCTATCTTTTTCCCAGCAGGCGAAGACGTCATGCCAGCGCAACTAATGCCTGCGCCTACTATTATTAATATGATAAGGACGATGCCCACAGCATGAACTGAAAAAATGCTTTTTCTCATTATTCCTGCCTCCTCCAATCCAATTATTGTATTGTTAGGAGATTTATGGGGATGCTATTGATTGTTTACCTTCTCATTTTATCATTGGCCCGATAGAATTTCAATCGATTGTTAGGTGAGCCCTCTTGTTTACCTTTTTAGGAAAGCATGAATAAACTGAACGCTGCTAAAATCAAAAGCCAAAAATCAAAATGACAGATAAAAATGCAAAATGCTCCTGTTCTTTTAGCCGAACAGACTTGAAGTCGTCTCCCTACTTTTGACTTTTAACTTGTCTTTTTGCCTTTTGATGTTTTACTTTTGCATTAACTAATGGCGTTCTCGATTAGCTCAATGCGGGTGGCTTTGCCTTTCTGGTCGAGCTCGACGGCGACGAAGTCTATACGCCAGGACTCGGGTAGGTCTTGGTGGCTGTTGAGGTAGGTGAGGGCTGAGGCGATGAGTTTTTCTTTTTTGGCGAATGTCACCGATTCCTCAGGGCTGCCGAAACCGGAGCTGGTTTTGGTGCGGACTTCGACGAAAACGAGACAGCCTTTTTTCTGGGCGATGATGTCTATTTCGCCCTCGCGACAGCGGAAATTAGTCTCGCGAATCTTGTAGCCTTTCTTTTTGAGAAAGTCCTTAGCCAGCTTTTCGCCGGTGTCGCCGAGTTCCTTGCGTTTCATTTTGTTTGTGCTGCCTCTCTTACCGGGGCGAAGGAATGGCGGTGGATGGGTGAAGGGCCGTGCTGGCGCAGGCAGGATACATGATGTTTTGTGCCGTAGCCCTTGTGGAGGGCTAAGCCGTAGCCGGGGTGAAGATGGTCAAGCTCCACCATAATGCGGTCTCGGGTGACCTTAGCGATAATCGAGGCACAGGCGATGGTGAGGCATAATTTGTCGCCCCGGATTATCGGCTTTTGGGAGATACGAAGCTGAGGCAGACGCAGGTAATCTATGAGCAGGAAGTCTGGCGGGCAGGCTAGCTGCTCGATGGCATGGCACATGGCAATCTTGGTGGCGTTGAGAATGCCGATGACATCGATGGTTTGAGGGGCGATTATGCCGACGCCGATGGCTACGGATTCTTGCTTTATCAGGTCGAAAAGGTACTCGCGCTTGGCGGGAAGTATCTCTTTGCTGTCTCGAACTGATTTTAGCCAGAGGAAGTTGGGAGATTGGGGCAGAATCACGGCGGCGGCGACGACAGGGCCGGCTAAGGCGCCACGTCCGGCTTCATCCACGCCGGCGATGAAGCGATAACCTTTGACGCTAAGCCCATTCTCTTCAACGAGGCTCGGAGGCTCAAATACAGGTTTATTGCCTTTAGTTTGCAATGGTGCCACCGCCTAGAACTTCGTTATCTTGGTAGAAAACCACGGCTTGCCCCGGAGTGACGGCAGGTTGTGGCTGACGGAAACTAACTTCGACTGAGTCAGGCCCGGGACGAATGGTGGCAGCTACCTCCGGTGACCGGTAGCGTATTTTAACAGTTAACGTCATCGGTTTGGGTGGGGTCTTGCCGGATATCCAGCTCACCTCTGTGGAGGTAAGCCGTGGGCAGTAAAGGTCTTCTTTGGAGCCAACGATTAGCTGATTTTTATCAGGTTCTATTTTTGTTACGTATAATGGTTCGGCAGTGGCAAGCCCCAGGCCATGTCGCTGCCCCACGGTATAAAAGACGGTACCTTTATGTCTGCCCAGCACTTCACCTCGGCTGTTGACGATTTCACCCGGGGTGGGGGTGAACTGTTGGCTTAGGAAAGCACCGTAGTCCGAGGCGATGAAGCAAATGTCCTGGCTGCTGGGTTTACCTGCGGTGGGTAAGCCATTCTGCCGTGCCAGCTCTCGGATGTCGGCTTTCAGATAATTCCCCAGAGGAAAGAGTATGCGGCTTAGCTTTTCCTGTCCCAAAGTGTATAGCATGTAAGACTGGTCTTTATCAGGGTCGATGCCCTTTAGCAGGTGGTAGGCATCGTTACAGTATTCGATTCTGGCGTAGTGGCCGGAAGCTAAGTAGTCGGCGTCGAGAGAAAGAGCGTGGTCGAGGAGGAAGCCGAATTTTATGTGCCGATTGCAGGCAATGCACGGGTTCGGAGTCCGACCTTCAGCGTATTCCTGGCAGAAGTAGTCGATTACATATTGCTTGAACTCTTTCTCCAGATTGATGGCATGAAAGGGTATGCCGAGAGTCTGGCAGATGTGTTCAGCATCGTGGATATTCGATGTTGATGGGCAGGGATGCCGCTGTTTGCCCGGCAGTGGTTCCTCTTCAGGCCACAGGCGCATGGTCAGGCCGATGACTTCATGGCGGGCTTCCTTGAGAAATAGAGCCGCCGTTGAGGAATCAACGCCGCCGCTTAAGGCTACAGCTACGCGTTTCTTAGACATGCTTCGAGACTTTTTCTGCCTGAAGTAGACGGTTAATCCTGTCCCAGATAATTGTACCAATTCTGGCTCTGGGCAAGGTAGCATCTATCACCAGCCAGCGTTCTGGCTCCTTGGCGGCTAACTTCAGGTAGCCATCTCTTACTTTGTTGTGAAAGGCGATGTCTTCGGACTCGAAGCGGTCATTCATCTTTGATTGCTTGCGGCTCAGTCCCTTCTGGGTGGGGATGTCCAGAAATATGGTGAGGTCGGGCTTTATTCCTTGTGTAGCTAAATCGTTAGTCTTTTCGATGGTCTCCAGGTCCAGTCCGCGGCCATAGCCCTGATAGGCTGCAGTGGAATCAGAGAAGCGGTCGCAGATAACCACTTCGCCTTGTTGCAGGCTGGGGCGAATCACTTCTGTAACCAGTTGTATGCGGCAGGCGGCAAACAGAAACAGCTCGGCTAGGGGAGAGATTTTATCCTGGCGTTTTCTTTTGAGTATGCGCCTGAGCTGGTTGCCTAAAGCTGTGCCACCGGGCTCGTGTGTCAGCTTTGCGGGTATGCCCAGTCGAACGAGTTTTCTCCACAGGGCTCTGGCCTGCGTGCTCTTGCCGCAGCCTTCACTGCCCTCAAAGGTGATAAATAGACTCAAGAGTTCACTATCCTATGGCAAAATAAAGGCTTTTAGCCTTTGATAATCTGCACTCTTCTTTTGGGCTCTTTGCCCAGGCTGTGAGAAGTCAGGCTATGGCGTTCGGCCAGGAGATGCTGCAGACGACGAATGTAGGCATTTTGAGGGCTCAGTTCTACAGGCCCCTTGCCTTCTTTCACCTGGGTAATCGCCTGCTCGGCCTCTTCGATGGCGGAATTTATGGGTACGTCTTTATGTGGCGAGTAGATAGTGTCAAGGCATTGTCTTAACTGGGGAAGATTGTTGCTTTTCACAGCGTAGATGGGAATGCCAGCTATCTCGGCATCTATTAGCTTCTGCGGCTTGCGGCGATAGTAGTTCTTGGTGGTAAGCAAAAGATTGCTTCCTGTAAGTTCATTGGTAAGCTCTAGGTTAATTCCTTTTTCCTTGGCGGCTTCTTCCAGCTTAGAACGGTTGAGGCCGAAAAGGTATATGCGAAATCCCTCTCTTTTTGGTGCTGGCTCCCTCTTGTCTAGTATGTGGGAAGTTGTTGCCTTATCCTTTCTCACTTCGCCATTTTCATCAAGCCAGCGGATTTCGGTTTCCTGAGGCCTGCGGTGGAGGATAGCATCTACGGCCTGACCTACATCCGAGTGGACAATTACCCGGTCTCGTTCCTGAATTTCGACGACTATATCGAAGGTGGGTGGCGCCTTGCGCTCTAAGATTGATTTCTGGGTGTGCCGCCGCCGCGCCTCTTCATCTCCTAGGGTCACTGTTTGAATGCCGCCGATGAGGTCGGACAGGGTAGGGTTCATCATTAAGTTCTCTAAGGTATTTCCATGGGCGGTGCCTATTAATTGGACACCACGCTCGGCGATGGTTCGGGCAGCTTCAGCTTCCAGACTGGTGCCTATTTCATCGATGATGATTATCTCGGGCATGTGGTTTTCCACGGCTTCAATCATCACCGCGTGTTGCATAGTCGGTGTTGGCACCTGCATCCGCCGCGTGTGTCCTATGGCGGGATGGGGTATATCGCCGTCACCGGCGATTTCATTGGACGTGTCAACGACGATCACCCGTTTTCTAAAGTCATCAGCCAGGACTCGAGCTACCTCACGCAGCATGGTTGTTTTGCCGATACCAGGTCGGCCTAGGAGCAGCACGCTTTTGCCTGACTCGACAAGGTCCTGGATGATTTTCACCGTGCCGAAGACAGCTCTGCCTACGCGGCAGGTCAAGCCTACGATTCGCCCTTCACGATTGCGTATAGCTGAAATGCGGTGTAGCGTGCGCTCGATGCCAGCGCGGTTGTCGCCGCTAAAGCTGCCGATGCCAGAGACTACGTGCTCGATATCTGAGTCTGTGACCTCTGTGGGGTTGAGGATTACCTCCTTGTGTGGATAGCGGGCTTCAGGAGGACGACCGAGGTCTAAAACTACCTCAAGTAATTCACTGTTTTCAGGTTGTGCAAGAAGTGCCTGGCGGATGTGTTGTGGCAGGACACCAAGCAGGGCGTCTAAATCATCAGCGATTACTTTTTGCAAATAGCTTCTCCTTGACGAGGTCGAGGAAGTATCTGTGGAACCTCAAGTCATCGGTCAGTTCCGGATGGAAGGCACAGGCGAGTAGCTTACCTTGCCTGACAGCTACCGGCTTGCCATTTAATTGACATAATACTTCAACTCCACGTTCAGCTTTTTGGATTATCGGGGCTCTGATGAAAATGCCGTGGAAAGTCCCGTTGTCCAGGGCTGGTATCTTCAGGTCGGCTTCAAAGCTATCTACCTGCCTGCCGAAGGCATTACGCTCCACCTCTATGTCCATGACCCCGATAGGCTCCATTTCTAAATTGGGCACTTTTTTGGCTAGAAGCACCAAACCGGCGCAAGTGCCGAAGATGGGAAAACTTTTTTTGGCGAGCTTGCGTATCGGCTCCAGCAAACCGTAGTCTGACAGTAGTTTACTGATGGTAGTGCTTTCTCCACCGGGGATGACCAGTGCATCCAGGCCATTGAGCTCTGGGGGCAAGCGTACGGGGACGGCTTCTGCGTTTAAAGCGGATAGCATCTGTATATGTTCAGTCACAGCTCCCTGCAGAGCCAGGACACCGATTTTCACTCTACCAGCCTCTGGTGGCCAATAATTCTTCCGGCGGGATGGTCTTTATGTCCAGCCCGGGCATGGCTGTGCCGAGGGCTTTGGATACCTCGGCGATGACTGCCGGGTCCTGGTAATGTGTGGTCGCTTTAACAACGGCTTTAGCTCTCGTCGCCGGGTCGCTGGACTTAAAAATACCTGAACCGACGAAGACGCCCTCGGCCCCCAGTTGCATCATCAGCGCGGCATCGGCCGGTGTGGCTACACCGCCAGCGGCAAAGTTGACCACCGGTAGTTTCCCCGTTTTGTGTATTTCCAACACCAGCTCGAGGGGAGCACCCAGGTTTTTAGCTTCAGTGGTAAGTTCATCAATGGGCAAGGCTTGCAGCCGGCGAATGCCGTCGTGAACTGCCCGCATGTGTCTTACGGCTTCAACGATGTTGCCAGTACCGGCCTCGCCTTTGGTGCGAATCATGGCGGCACCTTCAGCGATGCGGCGTAGGGCTTCGCCTAAATCGCGGCAGCCGCAGACAAAGGGGACCTTGAAATCGTGTTTCCAGATATGATGGCTTTCGTCGGCAGGTGTGAGCACCTCAGATTCGTCGATGAAGTCGACTCCCAGCGCCTCCAGCACCTGGGCCTCGACAAAATGTCCGATGCGGCATTTGGCCATCACCGGGATGCTTACCGCTTCCATTATGGCCTTGATTATCGTCGGGTCAGCCATACGGGCAACACCACCGGCAGCCCGGATGTCTGCCGGCACCCGCTCCAGTGCCATGACGGCGCAGGCTCCAGCGTCTTCAGCGATTTTGGCATGCTCCGCTGTGACCACATCCATGATGACACCGCCCTTGAGCATCTGGGCTAAACCTGATTTAACTTTCCAAGTACCTGTGTCCATTTTCCCCGTTTACATAAGTGTTTTTATTATTTTACACTGGTTCGGTCTTCGTAGCAAATGGAAGTAGCTGCCCTTTTTCGACTATTCGATTTCGTTCTCAATCTCCTATATTAAAATTACGTGATTATCCCTTGACATGCAGTACCTTTTGTGCTATAATGTATTCAGATAAGGGGTGATTACGATGAGAAAAAGGGAGTTCACAGCCAAAAACCTTGAGAGGATGTTTCCAGACGACAACGCCTGCCTTGAATGGTTGGTAAGCCAACGCTACCCTAACGGCATTGAGTGTCCTGTTTGCAAGAAAGTCACCAAGCATCACAAGTATAAGAGCCGATATGTCTATGCTTGTGACCAATGCGGGCATCACGTATCGCCACTTGCTAGCACAATCTTCCATAAGTCGCCCACACCCCTTAAGATATGGTTTGACGCCATACATGAAATAGCCACAACACGGACTGGCTTTTCGGCTAAGGCTTTTCAGCGAAAGCATGAGGTAACTTACAAGACGGCATGGAGAATATTCAAGCAAGTCCGCAAACTTCTTAATGAAACCCCTATAATTCTGGACAATGAGGTTGAGGTTGACGAAACCTATGTCGGCGGGAAGGCTCACGGCAAGCGTGGGCGTGGTGCAGAAAACAAGACCGCCGTAATCGGCATCGCCCAACGGCGGGGCAGGATAGTCACCAAGGTTGTCGCCGATGTCAAGAGGTCTACGGTCATGCCTTTTATCGCTCGGAATGTAGCCCAGAGAGCCATCGTCTACACAGACGAATACCATGTCTATGACACGGTTGACAGGCTCGGCATGAGGCACGAATCGGTCAACCACGCTGATAAGGTCTACGCCAACGGCAGGGTGCATACCAACACCATCGAGAGTTTTTGGAGTTTGACCAAGCGTGGCATAAGCGGTGTTTATCATGCTGTCAGCCCTAAATATCTCCAGTCTTACCTGAACGAGTACGCTTTTCGACACAACCATCGGAAAGACGAGACTCCGATGTTTGTCCTGATGCTGAATCGGATTGTCGCCAGTCTTTGACAGGCTGCGCAGCCTTGCTGAGAATAGCTAGGAACTGGTCTTTAGTGATTTTGCGTTTGATTATCTTGCGTTGTCGTCTCATTTGTATTCCGCCTGTTATTTATTAGACGTTCAATATTTGTCGATAATCTATCCAAAGATGCAGTTAACGCCTTATTTGTTGCCATTTGCTCATTTTGTAAGGTTCTCTCACGAGAACGTTGGTTATTGTTAGCCCTCATAAGAAATGTAGTTATTGCAGCTACTACTCCTGCTAACATAGCAAACTCCAATGGTAATACCCACCATTTAACCCCCATATTGTTGCGACCCTGTTCCCAATGAATGTCCCAAAGAGATACGACAGCCCCATATGTAAAATCCAAGAAGTGTCTTCCAAGTATGTCGGTAATCCACCCAGCCAAAAGTGTGAGGAATATGATGATTGTCTGGAAATACGCAGAGGTTGGCAAGATTGGGAAAATTGAATGCCACCAGTTTCTAATTTTGGTTCTGCACATATACCACCATTATATACCTTTCCCTGTATAAAATGGTATACTTTGGCAGGGGAAATTCCCAAAGATTGCATACTGCACAAGGGGGTATACTGTCGTAAAATTATAGCATCTATCAGTGATAAAGCGAATTTCGAACTTATGTTATAATCCTGAGTATGAAAATTCTGGGAGTTGAGAGCTCTTGTGATGAGACCGCGGCAGCGGTAGTTGAGGATGGAGTTAGCATTCTATCGGACGTCGTCGCCTCTCAGGTGGATATACACAGTCGCTATGGCGGCATCGTGCCCGAGGTAGCTTCGAGGCAGCATGTGCTTACAGTCCTGCCGGTGGTGGAAAGCGCTATGGCCGAGGCGAAAGCCACCTGGAAGGATATAAAGGCCATTGCCGTAACCATGGGCCCTGGTCTGGCAGGCTCGCTTCTGGTCGGGGTGAATGTAGCTAAAGCTATCGCCTTAGCTTACGGCCTGCCCCTCATTGGTATAAATCATCTTGAAAGCCATATCTACGCCAACTGGTTGAGTGGGGGTAAGCCTGTTTTCACTTGTCTCTGCCTTATCGTTTCCGGGGGGCATAGCGATCTGGTGCTGATGAGTGGGCATGGACAGTTTGAGAAGCTGGGACGGACGAGAGATGATGCTGCCGGCGAGGCCTTCGATAAGGCAGCTAGAATTTTGGACCTGGGTTATCCTGGCGGTCCGGCTATAGAGAAGGCAGCCAGAGACAGGCCGGCATCGTTTCCTTTGCCCCGGGCATGGCTTAAGGGCAGCGATGATTTCAGCTTCAGCGGATTGAAGACAGCTTTGCTCCATCTGGTCAGAGATAATGATTTTTCGGACTCTTCTCGGGTAGCAGAGGCGGCGGCCAGCTTTCAACAGGCCGTGGTTGACGTGCTGACCACCAAAACGATACAGGCTGCGGAGAGGCTGGACGTCAAGCAGATACTGTTATCCGGCGGTGTGGCGGCTAATCAAGCTCTCCGTGACAGTTTTATCTCCAATTCACCTGTGCCGGTGCTTATACCACCTCCGGGCTTGTGTACCGATAATGCGGCGATGGTTGCTGCTTGCGGCTACTATCGCTACCAGTCGGGCAAAATCGATGGCTATGATATAGATGTGCTACCCAGCCTCAGCCTCGGTTAAAAGCTACAGTACACTCAGCGCAATTTCGGAGACGGCAATAGGTCTTGAAGATATGAATCAGCCCCTGCTGCTGGCAGGCAGAAAGGCGGGCATCCGGCTTGAGAAGTAACTGCTGTTTCATATGCCGAGTTAGCTCGTTGTCTGCCGGGCTGGGATAGCGGCGGTAAATTTCAGCAGCTTTTTTCTTCAGCTTCAGTTCAGAATTCAGCTCACCCCAGGCGCAGGCGAAGGGCAGTATGGTATTTATAACTATTTCTGAAGCTTTCTCTCGGCCGATAATGGCCGAGCTTCTTTTCTGGGCGATGCCGAAATCGAAGTGGTTTCTCCAGTAGCCCTGGCCGTCAATGACTAAGCCGTTTATCAGCCAGCCATGTTCAGTTCCCTGAGGCGCCTTCTTTGCTAGTTCGAGTATTCCTCGGAGGAGCCCCGTTTGGTGATAACGGGCCAGGAGGTAGCTCAGGGCAACAAGGCGACGAGTGGGGAAGTTGTCCGGTCTCACTCTGAAGAAGCACCAGTCATCTTTCTTCATGGTTTGGGTGATGACGAGGGAGCGCCATATCCTTTCCAGTTTATCTGTCTCCATGTCTTCAATTGACCTTTTCCGCTGAGAAGGCAGTAGTCCGGCGGTCCCCAGAATCAAAGCTTGCCTGCTGGTATCGCTCTCCGGTTCGGCTCTCTCCAAAAAACTTAGAGATAACCTGTTGGCCAGTTCCTCGCAGGGCTCAGCATTCTGGGCATAGCCCAGAGCTCTGGCTATGCCGCGAAATAGCACCTGCCCCGCCTTCTCTTTATTCAGAGCTTTGCAGGACAGACTTACTTTGGCGGCGAACCTTTCCTCGCCGGCGATAGTAAGCAGTTTATTTAAGCGCTCTGTATTTGAGTGCTGGCTGACTTTGGGGCAAGAGGTTAGATAATAACCAGACAGGTTGGCTAGATTGTCTAACTCGTCTAACGGACTGCTGAAGAAAGAATTCAGGCTGATTGTAGGAATGGCTTTGCCATTTTGCATTAAGGTGTGAGATTGGCTATCGTGCCACCATACGATATGCAAGGCTATATTATTATATTTAGGGTCTTGGTGATGACCGTGGCTATACCACTGGCTGGACTTAACATGAATCTCGATGTCCCCGTTCATTATGTGGCCGTTGAGGGCGAAAACGGCATCTTTGAAATCACAGCCACTGGTGTTACTGACTCTGCCGGGATATATTGCCTGAAATGGCTCACCATCATCGGTAACCAGGCTTTTTACTAGATGGCACTGCCAGAGGCGGGCAATGAGCTTTTCTGAAACCTGTGTTTTCATCTTGTTGCACGTTTACGTGTAGTTATAAGCAAAAAATTAAGGCAACTATCCCCCCTAGCAGGTAGTAGTGTCTATCTGTTTACATTTAATCATGTGCCTCTTTTTTGGCGTTTGGCTTATATTTGAAGCCAGAACGCTCGGCGATCAGGGTAAGCAAAGTGGCCGAGGTTCCTCGCGGTTTATACATTCCGGTTTCCCACTCGCTGATCGTCTGCTGGCGGGTGCCCAGCTCATCGGCTAGTTTGGCTTGGGTTAGCCTCAAGTGTTGCCGCAACGCCAGAATGCGTTGCCTATTCCAATCAACCTTTTTTCGTTTCTGAGCCATGTTTTTATTTTACACGTTATAGTGTGAAAAATCAAGGAGTCTAAAGCTCATTTGTCGATGACCGGGGGCAAGAATTATAATCCTGCCAGCCTAAACCACTTTACAAATGGATTTTTTTATGCTAATATAATTAGCACTCTAAGCCTAAGAGTGCTAAAATCTAAAAAGGAGGTAAAGATGGCGGTTAAACTTGAACCATTAGGAGACAGAGTTGTGGTAAAGCCGAGTCCGAAGGAGGAGGTTACCAAAGGTGGTATTGTTCTTCCAGACACTGTTAAGGAGAAGCCACAGGAAGGCAAGGTCATCGCTGTCGGTCCGGGCAGGATGACTGAAGATGGCAAACGCATAGCCATGGATGTGAAGGTCGGTGATATAGTGATTTATGCCAAATACGGCGGCACCGAAATTAAGGAAGATGATGAGGAACTTATTATCCTCAGGGAAAGCGATATTTTAGCCAAGAAAAGTTCTAAATAGAAAAGTTTATAAAGATAAACAGGAGGTTTTAACAGATGGCAAAACAAATTCTTTATGGTGAAGAGGCAAGGCGAGCCTTAAAAGCTGGCATTGATGCCCTGGCCAATGCGGTTAAGGTCACTCTGGGGCCTCGGGGGCGCCCTGTAGCCTTGGACAGGAAGTTCGGCGCACCTAATGTTATTAACGACGGCGTTTCTATTGCCAAGGATATCGAGCTTCCCGACCCATTCGAGAATATGGGAGCGCAACTGGTTAAGGAAGCAGCAATTAAGACAAATGATAAGTGCGGCGATGGCACCACTACGGCCACTGTGCTAGCTCAGGCAATTGTAACCGGTGGTTTCAAGAATATAGCTGCCGGGTCTGATGCTATGGCTCTCAAGCGCGGAGTCGAGAAAGGCGTGGAGGCTGTTGTTGAGGAGCTGAAGAAGATGTCGACCCCGGTGACCACAAAGGAGCAGGTGGCGCAGGTGGCGACGATATCAGCTGCCGATTCTGAGGTAGGCAACCTCATCGCTGAGGTGATGGAGAAGGTAGGCAAGGACGGAGTAATTACTGTTGAGGAATCAAAGGGTTTGCTTTTTGAGACAGAGTATGTCGAGGGTATGGAATTCGACCGCGGCTACATAAGTCCTTACTTCATCACCAATGCTGAGCTGATGAAAACAGAGCTTGAAGACCCCTATATACTGATTACCGACAAGAAGATCTCAGCTATAGCTGAACTTCTGCCGGTTCTGGAGAAGATACTTCAGGTTTCCAAGAACTTTGTAATTATCGCTGAGGATGTAGAGGGTGAAGCACTGGCTACTTTGGTGGTCAACAAGTTGAGGGGCACTCTCAACTGTCTGGCGGTCAAAGCGCCGGGCTTTGGAGACAGGCGCAAGGCGATGCTTGAGGATATAGCCATTCTAACCGGGGGCAAGGTTATCTCCGAGGAGATAG
Source organism: Chloroflexota bacterium (assembly GCA_016875875.1). NCBI lineage: Bacteria > Bacillati > Chloroflexota > Chloroflexota bacterium. Next base: position 29,525 of record VGOP01000001.1, read on the forward strand.
GGCGGAAGCTGGATTCAACGACGGTGGCTGACCTTGGCCGAGCTCGTAAAATGGTCGCAGACAAGGACAATACCACCATAGTCGAAGGCAAGGGTTCTGAAGAGGCTATTCAGGCTCGTATCAAGCAGATAAAGGCACAGGTAGATGAGACAACCTCAGACTATGACAAAGAGAAGCTTCAGGAAAGATTAGCCAAGTTAGCCGGTGGCGTAGCAGTAATTAAAGTGGGAGCTGCCACTGAGGTTGAACTTAAGGAGAAGAAGCACAGGGTTGAGGATGCCCTTTCGGCAACCAGAGCTGCAGTCGAGGAAGGCATTCTGCCTGGTGGTGGCGTTGCCTTGATCAATGCCAGTCCGGTTCTGGATAAGGTCAAGGCTGAGGGCGATGAGGCCATCGGTATTGCCATTCTCAAGCGAGCCTTTGAGGAGCCGCTCCGCTGGATTGCCGAAAATGCCGGACAGGAAGGCTCGGTGGTAGTGGATAAGGTCAAACGCAGCAAGAAGGGCGTTGGCTATGATGCCTTAAAAGATGAGTTCGGCGATATGGTAGCCAAAGGTATAATCGACCCGCTTAAGGTCACCAGAACCGGTCTGGAGAATGCTTCCAGTATTGCCAATATGATACTGACCACTGAATCTCTGGTAACCGATATCCCCGAAAAAGAAAAGACCCCACCGATGCCGCCCATGCCTGAGTACTAGAAGGGGATAGAAAGCTGTAAAAAGAGCCGCCTCAACAGGGGCGGCTCTTTATTTGAAGCAAAGTCGTTAAAGCTTGAGCAGCTTGGCTAAGGGTTTTTCTTCTTTGACTGGCCCTACGATAGCCAAATTCAGCTTTTCGCTGGTCAGGAGTTGCTGTGCCACTCGCTTAAGGTCTTCGATAGTAACAGCTTCGACCAGTGATATCACCTCATCTGCGGTAAGGATGCGGTTGGTGAGTAGCTCTTGAGCTCCCAGCCAGGCAGCGACATTCCGACTGTTCTCCAGGCCCAGCAATAATCTTCCTTTAGCTATCTCCTTAGCCTTATTGATTTCGGACTCAGAGATTTGCTCCTTGAGCTTGGCAACCTGGTCGATAATCGCCTTTAATGCATCTTCCGTTCGGCTGGGGTCGACCCCTGCGTGGATGACGACAGCGCCTGAATCGGCAAAGTGGTCGGTATAGCTGTGAATGTCATAGGCAAGCCCTTGTTGCTCTCTGATCTCGTTGAAGAGGCGGCTGCTCATACCTTCACCGAGTATTGTGCTAAGCAGGTCAACGGCATAGCGGTCGGCGTGGAAGAAAGATAGCCCAGGAACGCCTAAGCAAAGATGAGCCTGTTCAATTTCTCGAAACTCAATCTGTAATCTGGGCATCTCTTGATTGCCCTTATAGGGAAAGCCTGTCAGTACCTTGTTAGGTTTCCACTCGCCTAGAGTCTGGCTGACTGCGTCATGCACTTGCTTCTGTTCGATATCGCCAGCTACAGCGACCACTGTGGTATTTGGCAGATAATGTGCGGAGAAAAAGTCAAGCATCTGTTGGCGGGTTAGAGATGCGACTGTTTCCTTACTTCCAGCGATGTCACGTCCTAGTGGTTCACCGGGCCACAGTAGCTCATCTATCAGCATAGCCACCCGCTGTCTCGGTGAGTCAAGGCTCATGTTTATTTCCTCGATGATTATCTGGCGCTCTCGGTCAATGTCTGTGGCGTCAAAGCGGGAGTGTCGCAGCAGGTCGATGAGGATATCCAGAGCCAAGAGAAAATGCTCGCTGGTTACCCGACACCAGAAGGTGGTCAGTTCTTTATCGGTGCCACCATTGATCATGCCACCAACGCTTTCGATAGCTTCGCTGATTTCCTTGGAGCTATGGCGCTTTTCGGTACCTTTAAAGCAGATGTGCTCGATGAAGTGAGAGATGCCGGCTTCGGTATCAGTCTCATAGCAAGAGCCGGCGCCTATAAAAAAGACCACGGAGACGGAACGAGTATGAGGCATTTCGCTGGTGAGAAGGCGTAAACCATTATCCAGGGTAACTTTTTCGTGCATGATGTCAGAATTTTACCCGCTACCAACGCCTGGCGTCAATGCAGTCGCTGGGATACACTTGGTAGCTGTTGACCTTCCTCTGATTCATTGCTATACTTTAACTTTGGTCAATGATAGTAAGGAGGCATGAATAGGATGAAAACGTCAACCGCTCGGCTCACCTTTATGGATGTTGCTTTACCTAGAACTGGTTTTCTTTGGGATGTGGTCTTGGTGGTTGGTTTTGCTTGCTTAACTGCTGCCTTTGCCCAGATAAGTTTCTGGATCGGTCCGGTGCCTATTACGGGACAGACCCTTGCTGTTCTTTTAGCCGGTGCTCTTCTGGGAAGCCGGCGGGGAGCATTGAGCCAGCTCAGCTATCTGGCTGTGGGGGCTACAGGGATTCCATATTGGTTCGCCTTAGGTGGACCTCTGGGCATCGCTCGTTTGATTGGCCCTACTGGCGGTTATCTGATGGGCTTTGTGGCAGCCGCTTTTCTTGTCGGCTGGCTGGCTGAAAGAGGCTGGGACCGACGTGTATGGACGGCAATTCCAGCTATGCTTGGCGGTAGTGTTGTTATCTATATCTTCGGACTGTCCTGGCTAGCCCATTTCGTTTCTGAAGGCACTTTGCTCCAGACTGGGCTTTATCCCTTCATAGTCGGCGATTTGATAAAGGTGGCTGTGGCCGCTTTATTTTTACCTTCAGGGTGGTTACTTCTGAGACGATTTATGACTTGAAGGCTTTACCTCTTTTTTGACTAATTCTCATTGAGGTCGTTGCTTTGGACATCACTTGGTTAGGTCATTCTTGTTTTCGCATCAAGGGTAAGGAAGCTACAGTTATTACTGACCCGTACCATCCGAGCTTGGGTTATTCCTTAAGTAAACTCCAGGCTAACATAGTGACCTTGAGCCACTTCCATCCCGGCCATTGCTACACTGAAGCTATCACCAGCGATTTCAAAGAGATTAAAGGGCCCGGTGAATATGAGCTGGGAGGCACGTTTATTACCGGTCTCGCTACCTGGCACGATGCTGTCCAGGGTCAGAAGCTGGGCAAGAACACTGTCTATCTCTTGGAAATGGATGGGATGGCGTTATGTCATTTAGGCGACCTTGGCCATTTGCTGGCATCTGAATTTATAGAAGACATGGATGATATCGATGTGTTGTTTTTGCCTGTGGGTGGTGTGTCTACCATAGGTGGCTCGACGGGTGCTGAGATAGTAAGGCGTTTGACGCCCAAGGTTGTTATTCCTATGCACTACAAGACGGTGGCATTGGCCAAAGAGCTTGAGCCGGTGGATAAGTTCCTGAAAGAAGTGGGAATAAAGGAATCAGTCTCTCAAGCTAAGCTCTCGGTCACCCGGTCAACCCTGCCGACGAGCACTCAGGTGATAATCCTCGATTATCCTCATTAGCCAGCCTCTCCTCTTTGACAGGCTTTATACTTCTCCCGTAGAATTAGCCTGGTTATGAAGTTAGCCAAGCGACTCTATGATTTACAGCAAATCGACCTGGACATTCAGGGGGAACAAGAGGTTTTAGATGACATCAATCGCCAGCTAGGTGAGAGCGAAGTTTTGCTTAAGGCTAAGGCTGAGCTTATAGCTGAACAGAAGCATCTGGCTGAGATGGAAAAGCAGCAGCGTGATATGGAGTGGGAGGTTGAAAATCTGAGAGGAAGCATCGCGCAGGTGAATGATAAGCTTTACGGCGGTGCAACCAAGAACCCAAAAGAGCTGGTCAGCCTTGAGAAAGAGGTGGAGATTTTCAAGGCTAAATTGAGGCAGAAGGAAGATAACCTGCTGGATTTAATGGCTGAGATAGAGACGTTACAGGGCAAGATAAAGTCAGGTAACGAACGACTTAAGAAGTTAGAGGCAGAATGGCAGCAGGAACAAGCTGCCTTGACTCAAAAACAGGCTAAGGTGAGAAAGCGGCTCTCCGACCTCAGTCAGAAACGGCAGGTGCTAGGCTCGGAAATTGCTCAGCAAACGCTTGAGCTTTATGAGGGAATAAGGCTGAGGAAGGGGCAAGCGGTGGCTAAGGTAGAGCAGGGGAGATGCCATGGATGCCACCTTAACTTGTCAATGAACGAATTGCAGCGAGCCAGAGCCGGGACTTTAGCTCAGTGCAGTAGCTGTGGCAGGATACTCTATTTGGGCTAGTGTTTCGCCACCCGTGACCCTAAAGGGTCGCAGCTATTTAGGCTAGAAACCTTGTAAAGAAAGAGGATGCATCTTAATATCTATGCTGACGGAGCTTCTTGGGGCAATCCTGGCCCGGCAGCCGTAGGGGCTGTTATCAAGGATGAGAAGCAAAAAGAATTGGCTAAGATCTCTCAATACATTGGAGAGGCTACTAATAATCAAGCGGAGTATCAAGCGGTCATCATCGCTTTAAAGGCGGCCGCCAGGTTTAAAGCAACTGATGTCACGCTTTATCTGGATTCAGAATTAGTAGCTAGACAATTAGCCGGCAGTTACAAGGTGAGAAACCTTTTTCTCTTTCCTCTCTACAAAGAGGCTGTCGAGCTGTGCAAGAAGTTTGCCAATATATCTATTATCCACGTTGGGCACGATGGGAATGCTGAAGCCCATGCCTTGGCTAAAGCAGAATTAAAGAAATTTGTGAAATAGCATCTTAGATTTGACGGCCACTTAGCCAGGGTGTAAAGTGGATATTGGGCTAAGTAAACCGGGTGACCGCTCTGATTTGTAAGAATCAGGGAGGAAAGTCCGAGCTCCACCGGGCGGGGTGCTGGGTAACGCCCAGGAGGGGTGACCCTACGGAAAGTACCACAGAAACATACCGCTCTTTGTATTAAGAGTAAGGGTGAAATGGTGAGGTAAGAGCCCACCAGCAGCTAGGTGACTAGCTGGCTGGGTAAACCCCACTCGGAGCAAGACCAAATAGGGGGCGAAGGGGATGCCCGGCCCTAACCCCGGGTTGGTCGCTTGACCTTGGTGGTAACATCAAGGCTAGATGGATGGTCACCGCTCCGAAGACTGCTTCGGGGTACAGAACTCGGCTTATAGGTTTACTTAGCCCTTTATCTTAATAAAATATATTGGCCTCTTGATTTCCAGCATTTTATCTCCTGAGCGGTCAAAAATTATAGATTCTTTATCCTTAGTCAACCTTGTATTAATAAACTTTTGCGGCTCTAGACCGTTTTCTTGTTAGCCACCATGAATTCCCTAGACCCTCAACTGCGCGATTTTATTTTGTTCTGTGTAGACAGGCGCGGTGCTGATTGGCCATCCCTTTATGATGAGATGGCAGGAGTGGCTGGACAGCACCTATTTAGAGGATTGGGCCGTGCCGAGCTTAAGCAACTGGGACTGTCTTTGGCCTTAGGCAGTCTGGACAAGACGCTTGAGCTGGTGAAACAAGCCATTGCTCAGGGCCAGCAAGCTTAACCTTCTTATTTCTTATTTCCCCCGTAAACTGCTACAATATCTGCCGTATTTCTGTATTATTTTCTGGATAAACGGAGGTAAATTATGCGCATAAAAAATGCCGGTCCTATGTCTGTGGCATTGGCTATTCTGTTGCTTATGTTGCCGATGTTGGGTGCTGGCTGTGACTTTATTAACGAGGAAGTCATCCCCACAATTAAATCTCCTGAAATAAATAACCCTCTTTCTTTTAATAATATAGGTGTTAAGAATATTGATGGTGAGCTGCCTCCTGAGTTTGATATTCTGGCTGAGGCCTGGAAACAGCTGTCTGAGGACTATGTGGATAAAAGCAAGCTAGACCCCACAAAGCTGAGCCAAGGTGCAGTCAAGGGCATGGTTGAGGCATTAGATGACCCGTATAGCGGTTATGTTGACCCTGAGAATAAGGAATTGGAGATGAGTACCTTTGAGGGGAAATTTGACGGTATTGGTGCTGTTATCAGCATGAAAGATAAACAGCTAACAATCGTGGCACCGATCGCTGATTCTCCTGCGGAGAAGGCGGGCATCAAAGCCGGAGACAAGATTTTGGAAATTGATGGTCAGTCTACTTCTAAGTTGACTCTGATTGAAGCAACTCTCAAAATTCGTGGACCGAAAGGCACTTCGGTTAAACTTCTTGTATTGCATGAGGGTGAGACCGAACCAGTGGAAATTCAGATAGTCCGTGGCGAGATAAAGGTAGAGAGCGTTTTCCTTGAGATGCGCGATGATATTGCCTACATCAGGCTTACCCAGTTCTTAAAATCTACCGGTGGTGAGTTACAAGGTGTTCTAAACGAAGCTATTGATAAGGGGGCTAAGGGCGTTGTCCTTGACCTTCGCAATAACCCCGGTGGCCTGCTTAATGCGGCTACTGAGGTTGCCAGTCAATTTCTGGCCATGGGAATGGTGGCTAAGGTTGTGGATGATGAAGGAAGGGAAAGTCCGGTGGCGGTGAAGAGAGGTGGCATAGCTACTTACCTGCCGCTTATCGTCTTGGTGAACAAGGGCAGCGCCAGTGGCAGTGAGATAGTGGCTGGTGCTCTTCAGGACTATGGACGGGCTAAGCTGGCTGGAAGCCAGACTTTTGGCAAGGGCAGTGTTCAGGTTGTCCGCGACCTCAGTGACGGCTCAGCGTTGCATATAACCGCTTATCGCTGGCTGACTCCGTTCGGTAGGCCAATAGACGGTGTTGGGCTGAAGCCCGACTTTGTACTTGAACTCGAAGATGAGGAGCTTGTGGATTGGGCGATTCAGTATCTGAAAGGTCAGATTAAAACCGAATTGCTGCCGGTTTTTGCAAGCTAACCCTAACTCTCGATAGTATCCTTGGTACTTGGTATCCTGCCGGTGATTCTTTCATCGAGGCGAGTTGCCGTATCAAGTGCCCTGGCCAGGGCTTTGAACAGAGCTTCGGCTTTGTGATGGTCATCAATACCGCTGAGGACTTTGGCGTGGATATTAAGCTTGGCTTCGGAGGCGAGAGAAACGAAGAAATGGCGAATTAGGTCAGCGGACATTTTTTCGATTCTGGTGCTGCTGAAAGAGGCTTCGAACGCTGCATAACCTCTGCCTCCGATGTCTAAGGCCACTATCGCTAAGGTATCATCCATCGGCACCACAGCGTGAGCCATCCTGACTATTCCGCTCCTGTCTCCCAGAGCTTGATTTAAAGCTTTGCCTAAAGAGATGGCTACATCTTCAACCACGTGATGCTGGTCAGCCCCTGTGGCTGAGAGCTTTATATCAAATATTCCGTGCTGCGCCAGTTGACTGAGCATGTGGTCGAAGAACCTGATTCCGGTGGTGATTTCGAATTGTCCTTTGCCATCGATGTTCAGCTCAACTTTGACGGAAGTCTCCTTGGTTTCCCTGGTCACTTTAGCTTTTCTTTCAGCCATGTTTTTAACCTCGTTTCATTTTCTGCGATGGTTGATACTTTACCCCGTTTGCTTTAATGCGGCAATCAATGCATCTGTATGTTCTGGCTTGCCCACGCTGATACGCAAGCAGTCCTTCAACTGCGGCGTATCGAAGTAGCGGACGAAAACCCCTTTCTTTTGCAGTCCTTTGTGTATTATCTTTGCCTTACCATTAAGCACTGAGCAAAGTATGAAGTTAGCTTGTGATGGATAGATTCTTAACCAGCCAAGCTGGCTGAGTTTGGTTAGCAGCCGTTCTCGCTCATCTATAATAGCGTTAATCGTGCCGCGCAGATAGCTCATGTCCTTCAGCGATGCTAATGCGGCTACTTGAGCCGCGGCGTTTACATTGTATGGTTGCTTTATTTTCATTAGATATTTGACCATATTGATCGGGAAAATGCCGTAGCCGACTCTTAGCCCGGCCAGTCCCGCCCATTTGCTGAAAGTACGAAGGACTATTAAATTTGAGTACTTTGGAACCAGAGGTGCCACCGTTACACCGCTGAACTCAAAGTAGGCTTCATCGATTACCACCACAATGGAATTATTCAAAAGCTCCAGAATTACCTGCTCAGGGGTTACATTACCCGACGGGTTATTTGGTGAGGCAATAAAAATTACCTTTGTTCGCTTATCTAAAGCTTCTTTTACCGAGGCAATGTCGATGGAGAAATCTTGCTTCCTTGATATACTGACCACTTTGCCACTGCAAACATCGGTGCTGAAAGGATACATACCAAAGGTCGGTGGGCAGTTGATTACCTTGTCTCCAGGTTCAATAAATAGACGCAGTACGAGGTCAATGAGCTCATCACTGCCGCTACCAGCCAGGATGTATTCCGAGTTTATTCCTGTGTACTCCTCCAGTGCTTTCCTTAGCTCCCTGTGCTCGGGGTCGGGATAGAGGTGATAGTAGGCATAATCGGCCATGGCCTGTTTTACCCTGGCTGAGCAGCCATACGGGTTTTCATTACCATCTAGTTTGATAACTTTTTCCTCGGGAATTTCGACACGCTGGCTCAAGACACCAGTCGGCTCAATGGGTGTATAGGCCTTCATGGCTTTGAGTTCAGGCCTCACTAATCCCTCGATATCGTCAGGTGACATCATTTCTGCTCTTCCCTGTTGGTTATAATCTTATCCTTATTGCCTGGGCATGACCCTTGAGTTCTTCAGCCTCAGCTATGGTTATGGCTGCTTGCCCCAGTTCTTTCCCGGCAGATTCATCTAAGGCGATAATATTGGTGATCTTAAGGAAATCCTCTACACCGAGCGGGGAGCTGAAATAAGCACTGCCTCCTGTGGGCAAGACATGGCTAGGTCCGGCGATATAATCACCGAGAGCTACCGGGGAACTACCGCCGATGAAGATACAGCCGGCATTGCGGATTTTCTGAATGTAACTGGCAGCGCCGCGTAGCATTAGGGAGACATGCTCCGGAGCATAGAGATTGACTAGTTCAATAGCTTCATCTGGAGTATCAACCAATACTATCATACCTCCGGATCTCAGAGCTTCTGCGGCAATGGTTTGCCGTTCCAATTTTTCCAATTGTTTCTTTATCTCGCTGTTAACAGCCTTAGCTAATTTGGATGAGGTGGTGATTAAGATTGCCGATGCCTGAGAGTCGTGTTCGGCTTGAGCTATAAGGTCGGCGGCACAAAAAGAGGCATTGGCAGTGTCATCGGCTGCAATTATTATCTCGCTGGGTCCAGGAAGGCTCTCTATGGCCACTGTCCCATAGACCATTCTCTTGGCTGCAACCACAAAAACGTTGCCTGGGCCACAAATCTTATCCACCTTCGGTACCGATTCGGTGCCAAAGGCCAAGGCGGCAATAGCTTGAGCCCCACCTATCTTAAATACGCGATTGACCTTGGCGATGTCAGCCGCTACCAGGGTCACTGGCGGAATTGTACCATCTTTCCTGGGTGGTGTAACTACAATGAGCTCTTTAACTCCGGCTATCCGGGCTGGAATGGCGGTCATCAGTACTGTAGATGGATAAGCAGCGGTGCCACCAGGCACATAAATGCCCACCCTGTTTAATGGGCTGATTTGCCGCCCCACGCCCTGGCTGAGGAAGCTAGATTCAAGCCTTTGCTTGCACATGGAATGAAACTGTTTTATTCTGTTCGCCGCCAGTTTCAGTGCTGACACTAGCTTCTTGTTCACCTCCTCATAGGCATCCGAAATCTCGTTTTTACTTACCTCCAATGAGCTGAGTTCAACTCCATCCAGTTTCTTGGTGTAGCTAAAAAGCGCTTTGTCACCCTTGCCCCGCACCTCAGCAAGTATGCGTTTTACTATATCCTCGGGCAAGGATTCTTCTCTTCTCGTCCTCGTTTTGGGCTTTGGGGGCAGTGGAAGCCCATAGGAGGGGACAGCTCTGGTCAATAGAGGCTTTGCCTTTTGAAAACCTTTAACTATTCTCATCGTAGTTGCCCTTGGCTGCCCGGCGAAAAATTTCAATCAGAGAGGCTATCCTCTCCTTTTTGGAGGGGGACTCAAGGCTGGTCTTGTTGCCGATAAGGCAGGCCGTCGATTGAAAAAGAGTGTCCATTATTTTGAGATTATGCTTGGCCAAGGTTTTTCCAGTCTGGGTGTTTTCTATAAGTAGGTCAGCGTCTTCAGGCAAGAAGGCTTCACTAGCTCCCCAGGTGGGAATCAGTTTATAGTGGCTGACATGGTTGTCACGAAGATACTTGTCAGCGGTATTTATGTATTCTGAGGCTACTCTAAGTGGTGATAACCTGTCATCCTGTATCTGCTTCAATTGTTCAATATTGGCCGCAGGCAAGTTCTGGCTGACTACTGCCACTACTTTTACCTCACCGAAGCCGAGGTTTGCAAGTTCTGTAACCGGACTTGAAGGAAAGCGACACAGATGGTCAAGTAGCCAGTCTTTGCCTGTTATAGCCAGGTCGAAATTTCCGTTGGCTACCTGAAGCGGCATATCCTGTGGCCTAATAACCTTAGCATTAATCCAATCAAGTTTGAAACGTGGGCGTCGCTCCAGACTATCTTCCGCATAGCCTTGTAGTTCCAGTTCAGCTTTGTTGAGTAGTTCTGATGTTGGTGGTTGTTGGTGTCCATCAGGCAGAGCCAGCCAGACCTTTTCTTGGCTAAAATCAGGGCGGAAATTATTGGAGCTTTTTGTCAATTCAGGTTTGATTTTTAGCCAGGGTTTGGTTTTCATCTCAAGACCTTGGCTGAAATAGGCTATTATCTGGCTAACGTCCTTGGTTTGCCAGCTCTCTCGATTGGCGATGAGAAAGGCATTGGAGGAGAGCAGAGTTTTGAGTGGTATTAAGCTCTGCGCTTTTATTTCCGATTCATCTTTTGCCCATAGCACAGCCAGGTCAGCATTCTCCGGTGGATAGGCTTCAGCGGCTCCCCATACTGGAAAGATTTTGAACCTCCTCAGCCTGAGATTCAAAGCTGCAATCTCTGCCAGATTGGGATATTCAGTTACTATACGCCAGCTATATTGCCCGGTTGACAAATCCTGGAGGCTGGATATGTTTCCGTAGCGACTGGCGGCCAGATAGAGATTTCCTTTGCCGTATTCCAAATCGGCTACCTTTAGTAGGGCGCTGGTCGGGTACTTAGCCAAAAGCTCTTCAATCCAGTCCAGGCTGCAGATGCCTAAATCATAATTGCCTACAGCTACCTGGATGGGGATGTCCTTTTCCTGGAATATCTTGGCTGAAAGATGAGGCAGCTTTGTTGATTTGAGTCGATAAACTCGTGTCCCTTGAGTATAGTCTTTGAATTCAAGCTCGGTTTCTTTTAATAGACAGGTGGTAGCTGGCAGAAGTCTTCCCTTGGGCAAAGCTATGTTAACGTAATCCGATTTGATTTCAGTTAACAAGTTACGTCGAGCCTCCGACCATTTTGATGGCGTCGGCAATAGAAGACGCCTCTTTCTTCTGGTTTCGGGTTTGGTCAATGATAGTAAAAGGCGATTGCTTTTCTGGAACAACGACTATCCAGCGCCGGTCCCACTGGCGGCCGCTGAAGTCAAGCTCAGTCACATATCCCGCCTGGCGCAACGCCTCGGCTAGTTGAAAGCTGGTTCTTATTGAGTCGGGCGTTGCCCTGTCGCATCTAATCAGTATTCCCTGTTCTGTGTTTCGTTTGATTTGGGGCTGAGTCAAAGTAACAAGTGGGTCAACATAGAGAGCGAAACCACAGGCTGGCGTGTCCTTCCCGCCTATCAGCGTGATGAGGTTGTCATATCTACCACCGCTGCCTATCTTTTCCCCCTTGGTTGAAAACTGGAAGCAAAGTCCGGTGTAATACTCGAAGCCTCGTGTGGATGTAACGTCAATCTGGTAGTTGCAGCCCAGGGCATCGAGGAGGTTGGCAATTTCAGCGAAGTTATTCAATGCAGATTTCACATTAACGGGAATCTGAGGCAGGGCCTTCAGGTTTTCCAGGAAACCGCTGGTTTTTCCCCTCAAATCGAGGAACAACGATATCAGCCTACCGATTTCAGAGTTCGTTGGTTTCGCCTTCGTCAGCACTTGCCAGTTGCCATCAAGAATCTGGTCCAGTAGCCTGACTTCTTCGTCGGGATTCAGTTTCAATTCATCGAGCAAAGCCTTCAGTACTCCAGCGTGAGATAATTGTATCTGAACATCGTTGGCACCCAGGTTGCGTAGAGTTTCAATAGCCAGCAGTATCAATTCTACGTCCGATGTCGGTTTATTGCTGCCTATAAGCTCCGCTCCACATTGCCACCGTTCCCTGTTCTCATTACCCGTCTCTTCGAAGGCGAAGACATTGGTGACATAGAAAAGTCTGGCTATTGCCTGTTGTGGCAAATTTTCAATGTAGAGCCTGGCGACAGGTATAGTGCCATCTGGTCTCAATACTACTCTTTCACCGCTCCAGCCATCCCAATCGAGAAAAGAATATACTTTGCTCAACATATTGGGAGTAAGTGTGCCAGCGGCCGTGAACAGGTGCAGATATTCCAGAGTTGGAGTCCGCACTTCCTGATAACCCCAACTGAGACACGACTTCCGAAAGACATCCTCTATGTAACGGAATACCTCTGTATCCTTGGGAAGCAAATCCCTAGCCCCTTTACATTTCTGGTTTGTCATAATTCTAAGCCCTAGCCAAGTTGACCTATTCTACACTAACGAGCTTTCTGCTTCAATTTAGGTTTGCCGTAAAGCGTCTGCCAATATTGATTGTCATTCTGAGCGCAGCGAAGAATCTCATGGCAGTCTCCCCACCGGGATTGCCACGGCTTTGCCTAGCAATGACATTTTTGGAGAGACCTCGGTGTTTCGAATTTGGGGAATTCGAATTTTGATATTGTTTGGGATTTGTAAAAGTTACATGTAGCCTCGACCCTTCAGGGTCGAGCACCCGAGGTTAAAACCTCGGGTCTGCATATTTTTGATTAACCTGCACTCAGGGTCAGGTCACGGCCTCACGCTGCATCAGTAAACACTGTCACAACCTGTGTTTGCTGTTAGCTGTTAGGTAAACTATAATTAGGCTGCTGACGGTGAAAGTACTCAAATCTATACTCAAACTCGGCTATCTTCTTTTTCTGGCCACCTTATGGGTCATGACTTTTGTGCCCAGTGGGGTCAATGCTGACTCGTCTGACATAGAAATCCTCAGTGTTGATGGCACCATAGTACCTGTGGTTGCCAACTACTTAGACCGTGGTATCAGCCGAGCCGAATCCAAAGGTGCTGTTTGCATCATCGAATTGAATACGCCGGGAGGGCTACTTAATGCCACAGAAGGTATCGTGCAGCGGATTCTGAATGCCAGAGTGCCGATTGTGGTTTACGTTTCGCCTAGCGGTAGCTGGGCAGCTTCAGCAGGGACTTTCATCACTATAGCGGCGCATGTAGCGGTTATGGCTCCAGGTACCAGCATCGGGGCGGCACACCCGGTAACTGTCGGCGAGGAAATGCCTGAAGAGGTTTCAAAGAAGGTAACCGAGTATTCTTCTGCCTGGATTAGGAGCATTGCTGAAGTACGAGGGCGTGACGCTGAACAGGCTGAACTGGCGGTTTCAGAAAGCAAGTCATTCACTGCATCTGAAGCGGTGGAGGCCGGGCTTATCGATTTTCAGGTTGATGATTTGGAAAGTTTGATTCGCCAGCTCGACGGCAGGGAAGTGACTTTAGTCAGCGGCAAAAAGGTCATTATTGATACCACCGACTATGCATTGACTAGAAATGAAATGAATCCTATTGAACGCTTCCTGCATGTCATCAGTGACCCTAATATCGCTTATATCCTGCTCAGTTTGGCCACCATAGGCTTAATTACAGAGATTTCAAATCCCGGGTTGATATTTCCTGGAGTTGTTGGCGGAATTTGCCTTTTTTTGGCTTTTTATTCCCTGGGTGTGCTCAACGCATATTGGGCTGGAGTGTTGCTTATACTCCTTGCCTTTGGATTATTTGTGGCTGAGGTTTTCACGCCGACTTTTGGCATACTTACGGCTGGGGGAATTACCTCGTTGGTTATCGGCTCCCTCGTTTTATTTAGTCATAGCTCGCCAGCAATGGAAGTAAACAGAGGTTTAATTGCCGGGGTGACTATTGGTATAGCTGCCTTCATAGTCTTTCTTGTCGGTGCAGTGGTTAGAGGCCAGAGAAGGCAGGTGGCGACTGGTGCTGAAGGGTTAATAGGTAAAGTAGCTATAGCCAAAACAAGCCTGGCTCCAAAGGGCACGGTTCTCGTTGATGGCGAGCTGTGGAAAGCCGTGATTGACAACGGTAAAGTAGAGTCAGGAGAGGAGGTGACGATAACCAAGGTCGAAGGACTGAAATTGTTAGTGACTCAAAGGAAAATTAAAGGGAGGAGAAGATGAATCTAATTCTTATTTTTGGCATTGCTATAGCAGCCATAATACTCCTGGCAGCGGCTATCAGGATTGTCAACGAGTATGAGCGCGGTGTTGTCTTCCGCTTGGGACGGTATGTTGGTGTTAGGGGACCCGGGCTTATCTTTCTAATTCCGTTTATCGAACGGATGGTCAAGATTGACCTCCGCGTTGTCACCATGGATGTCCCGACCCAGGAATGCATCACACTGGATACGGTTTCTGTTAAAGTTGATGCCGTGGTCTATTTCAGGGTTATGAAGCCTGAAGATGCTGTGCTCAATGTGGAGCAGTACATTAGAGCTGCTTCGCTGCTTTCACAAACCACTCTACGAAACGTTGTGGGCCAGTCTGAGCTCGAAGACCTGCTGGCTCATCGAGACAAAGTCAACGAAAAGCTCCAGACACTGATTGATGAAGGAACAGAGCCGTGGGGAATAAAGGTGAGCATGGTGGAGGTCAGAGACGTTCAGCTGCCCGATACGATGCAGCGGGCGATGGCAGCTCAGGCTGAAGCTGAGCGAGAAAGGCGAGCTAAGATTGTGCACGCTGAGGGTGAAGCTCAGGCTGCGGAGAAGCTGGCTCAGGCGGCTAAGATTATCGGCAGTCAACCATCTGCCCTTCAGCTTCGCTATCTTCAGACTCTGACCCAGATTTCTACTGAGAAAACTAATACAATAGTATTTCCCTTGCCAATAGACTTGATAACGCCTTTGCTCGGTAAGACCAGTGAGTCGAAGAAGTAGTTAGACTGTTACCCCCTGTCACCCATAAGGGGCAGGGGGTAAACTATTCTTTTAGTATCGTTACATCTCCGGCCACGATTTCGGTGAGGCTACCGTCAGCACGGCGCAGGATGAGATTGCCGTGTTCGGTGACTGTTTCAGCTTTGCCTTGTTCCACTGTCTCCCCAGTTTTAACCTGTATCCACCTGCCCAATGTCTCCATGTTTTCCTGCCATTCTCTGTATACAGGTGCTCCAGCTTGAGCTTCCAAATATAACCGTTCCAATTCAGATAACAGTGTGCTGGTAAGTTCAACCTTTGATATTCCTGTTCCTAGCTCATGCGACAGACTGGTAGCTATCCCGGCAATTTCGGGGAAAACCAGGGGGTCGAAATTGACATTTATTCCCATGCCGATAATGGCAAAATTTACCCTGCCCCCCTTGACCTCGTTTTCTATCAGGATGCCGCAGACCTTTTTGCCTTTAATCAGGACATCGTTGGGCCATTTGATCTGTGTCTCAAGGCCAGCAACTTTTTTGATAGCTTTGACCACAGCCAGAGAAGCTATCATGACAAGTTGTGGCAGGTTATCAAGAGAAGGCTTGAGAATAACCGACATAGCCAGACTGCCCTCAGGTGATAGCCATGTCCTACCAATCCGGCCTTTACCTGCTGTCTGCGTGCCGGCGATGACCACAGTCCCCTCAGCTGTTCCTTCTCTAACTAGCTCTTTGGCCGTCTTCATGGTTGTGGCCAGTCGGTGGTAATAATATAGCTGCCTGCCCACAAATTTAGTGTTTAAGCGATTTTGGATTGAGGCTTTTATGTCTTGGCTATTTAGCATACTTATCGTTTCCTCCGATAATCACTTCTCCTGGTTAGTATAGCGATAGCCTTAGGGTTATGTCTATTGATTTTAAGGGTAGACATCTTGACATTTTGGCCAAAGCCAATTAGCATTGTGATAGGACATTAAAAAGGCAGGACATGGAAGCGAAGGATCTGGATTATCTAGTTGATAAAGTTGCTGCCTTGATTGTGGAGGCGGACAGAGTTGTTGTCTTCACCGGAGCCGGTGTTAGCACGGAGTCGGGAATACCCGACTTCCGCAGCCCTGGCGGAATCTGGAGCAGGTTTGACCCCGATGACTTTACAATCCAGAAGTTCATGAGCAGTGAGAAGACTCGGAGGATGCAGTGGCAGATGATGGCTGAGGGTAGCCTTCTGAAAGACGCTGACCCGAATCAAGCTCATCATGCTGTTGCTGAACTCGAAAAACTTGGCAAGTTAACCTGTGTCATAACTCAAAATATCGATAACCTGCATCAAAAGGCAGGAAATTCTCAAGACAAGGTCTTTGAGCTACACGGTAATATGAAATGGATTAGATGTATGAGCTGTGATAATCGCTTGCCTATTGAGGACATTCTCCAGAGGTTAACGAAGGAAGAAATACCCGATTGTCATCTATGCCATGGCATTTTGAAGCCGGATGCCGTTTTCTTTGGCGAGGCATTGCCGCAGAAGACATTAAACGATGCCATTCACTATTCCCGTAATTGTGACCTTTTTATTGTCATTGGCTCCACCCTTGTTGTTTATCCGGCAGCTTATATGCCTACGTATGCTGTGGAGTCTGGAGCTAAGCTGGTCATTATTAACCTCACCTCCACACCCATGGATTCGAAGGCTACGGCATGCATTAACAGCAAGGCTGGGGAGGTGATGGTCAAGATTGTGGAGAGGGTAAGAAGTCAATTATCATCTTGAAACAGGTTCATTAAAAAGTGGAAGACCGCGTTGAAAAGAGTAGCAAGGCTGAGCGAAGGCAGCAGAAGAAAGCCAGGAGGAAATTCAGGCTTCATGGTGGCAGCCTCAGAGTTATATATCAGAACGCCGTCAGGCGGAGGCTAAGAGAAAAGAAATAGCTGTGTAAGGTAGCCTAACAAGGTTTTTAAGATGTTGGATTCCGACAATTCGAATTTTGTTTGGAGGTAAGGATATGAAGAAATTGTTATTTCCAATCGTTCTAGTTTTGACTTTAGCTGTTGGTTGTCTACCTGCTCTCCTAGCTGCTAATCAACCACCCACTGCCTACATAGATTCTGTATCGCCGGCTAATGCCGCCCTGGGTGAAACGGTGACTTTAATCGGCCACGGCGTTGACCCCGATGGCACCATAGTCGCTTATAATTGGCAGTCGAGCCTAGACGGTGATTTGGGCGCTTTGGCGAGCTTTAAAACTTCGTCTTTATCGCAAGGAACCCATACAATTTGGTTTAAGGTTCAGGATGATAAGGGAGGTTGGTCTAAGGAAGTTTTAACAACTGTCATTGTTGTTCCTAGCGGAGGAGGCAAGCCGGTGGTTAACTTATTTGAGGCTAATCCAGGGAGGATTGTTCCAGGCGGGCCATCAACGCTTAGCTGGAGTGTTTCTGGGGCTGCAACGGTCAGTATAGATCAGGCAATAGGCAATGTTGCCTTGAGTGGAACCAGAGCAGTGTCGCCAACCAAGACAACGACCTATACTTTGACAGCTACCAATGTGGTTGGAACTGTGACGGCTACGGCCCAGGTTGTGATTGCTGAGCTGCTTCCCAGTAATGTGATACTGTATTCCATTGCAGCAGAGGATGGGCAAGTAAGGCGAGATGGCTATGTTAGTCAGGAGCCAGACGTCGGCGACACAAAATCAGGCACAGCCATCCAGGCTTTTTTGAGCTTTGATATTTCCATGATACCTGAAGGTGCTACTATTAAATCGGCGGCGCTTGATATAACGGCTGCTTATAGTCTTGGCGAGCCGTTCAGTAAGCTCGGCATGCTTTTTGTTTACGATTGCCAATACCAGACTCTAGGCGCCACCGATTTTGTTATTGGCCCTGTACCTGGAGCCTTGCAGACTATCCCAAATCCACCATCGCAGCCTATTGCCTCTTATACATTGACTACCGCTGTTCAGAAGCGAGTTGATGCTGGAAGTCCCCGTTTTCAGCTTCGCTTTCAGTTTGAAAAACCTCAGTTCTATAACAGTCAGGCTGATTATTTAGACTTGGGGGGTGGTAGAAGTCGACTTATCATTGAATATCAGTATTGACATATAAAGCGAATAGCTTGTTGTAATCACAGCTTTCTGTTAAATTATATTGGGAGGTGAAACATGAAAAAGTTGATTCCTTTACTTCTGCTGGTGATGGTGGTGGTGCTTGCTGGCGGCTGTGATTTGACTGGGCTCACTGTAACCACTACCACTCAATCGCCGGTCATAAGCTCCTTTGGTGTCGAGCCAACAACTATTGCTCGTGGCGAGTCGGCGACGCTTAGCTGGAGTGTTGTTGGGGCGACAAAAGTCAGTATTGACCAAGGGATAGGTAATGTGGCTTTGAGCGGGAGGAGAGCTGTAATGCCGGACGTGACTACTGTCTATACCCTGATGGCAACTAATGCGGTTGGGGTGAGCGTTCCAGCTACGGCTGAGGTCATAGTTACAGGGGCGCCGTCCGCACCTGAGCCGACGCCTACACCAACACCCATGCCCACCGGTCTGCCTGTGGTCAACTACTTCATATCTGACCCTGATCCGCCCATTATACCCATGGGCGGTTCCATTACCTTCAGCTGGAGTGTGTCCAATGCCACATTGGTGACTATTGACCCTGGAGTTGGCCCTGTTGGCTTTGTGGGGACTATAGCTGTATCACCGGTGACGAGCACTAATTACACTTTGACGGCAAGCAATGCCGTTGGGTTGTATTACATGACCATTCCGGTTATGGTTACTGGGGCACCAGCTGCGGGTGAGCCAGACTTGATTATCGAGGACATTTCGCGGTCAGGTGATAAAATCAGCTATAAGATAACGAATCAGGGTGGTGCCGCAGCCGGGCCAAGCACCTCAACCTTGCTTGTCGATACTGTTGTGGTAGCAAATGATAATGTAGGCTCTGTGGCTCCGGGTGAGTCGAAAACCGAGACATTTACTCTTTACACGTATAATTGTACGCTCCCTGGGGATACTGCAGAAGTGCGAGCTGACACCGGCGGTGCCGTGACTGAAGCCTCTGAAGCTAATAATTCGTACGCTGAGTCGTGGTCGTGTCTTCTTGTGGTCGGCCCTATGCTTAAAATTAAGTTTCCGGACCTGGTAATTGAGGATATCTGGGTGGTGCCCGAAATAACCGGAGATATAATTCATTACCGGATAAAAAATCAGGGTGGTGCAGATTGCACTGCGACTACTACTACGTCCTTGTTTAAGTACCCTTGTGCTACACCATGCTTCGCCGTGGCAAGTGACAGTGTGTTGCCGCTGGCGGCTGGTGCAAGCCGAGAGGAGAAATTCGCCGGCTATAAATTTAGCGGGACAGGTGGCATTTTCTGTGGTGTAAAAGTGGAGGCTGACAAAAGTGGCGCTGTGGTGGAGGAAAGCGAAACCAACAATTCACTGAGTAAGGACTGCACTGACCTGTAAAAAGAGGTCAAACACCGTGCTTGCCACAGGTGTGGTGAATTGTGGTGTTGGATAGGGAGAGGAAAGGGCTAAAGCTTCTCTAGGTCGAAGCGATAGTTTTCGATGACTGGGTTGGCCAGCAGTTTGCGACACATCTCGTTCACCTGCTCCTTGGCTTTGGTCAGGTTTTTCTCTTTGATTCGGACCTCGATGTATTTACCGGCACGGACATCTTCGACCGAGGCAAAGCCGAGATTGTGCAGGGCACCTTTTATGGTTAAACCTTGTGGGTCGTTCACCGTTGGCTTGAGTGTGATATAGACTTTAGCTAGGTACATCTTGTAGTGTCCTTCCAGTCAGTCGTTGGTATGCTTCAACATAGCGGCGAGTTGTAGCCTCGATTACTTTAGGCGGCAGCATGGGTGCTGGCGGCTCCTTGTTCCAGCCCGCAGCTACCAGCCAGTCGCGAACCGGCTGCTTGTCCAGGCTGGGTTGAGAGCGTCCCACAGTATATTGAGCAGCGTCCCAGAAACGACTTGAATCTGGCGTCAGTAGCTCGTCAATCAGGATAAGCTTGCCATCAACAAAGCCGAACTCTAACTTGGTATCGGCAATGATAATATCCCGTCCTCTGGCGTAGTCTCGGGCGTAGTGGTAAACAGCCAAGCTCTTTTCCTCAAGCTCACCAGCGGTGGATTTCCCCACCAGGTTTTCCAGCTCTTGTTTTTTGAGAGGCTCATCATGTCCGGTTTCGGCTTTGGTGGTTGGTGTGAATATGGGTTTAGGCAGTTCCTGGCTTTCTTGCAATCCTTTGGGTGCCGACATGCCTGATATGGTTCCAGCTTCTTTGTATTCTGCCCAGGCTGAGCCTGAAAGATAGCCCCGAACTACGCATTCAACGGGAACGCGCTCAGCTTTGAGAGTAATCATAGACCGGCCGATAAGATAGTCCGGCAGGGTGTTTTCAGATGGGAAGTACCGCTTGAATGAATTTGTTGCGTCAACCGCTGCTACCAGATGGTTAGGCATAACTTGGCTCGTCTTTTCAAACCAGAAACATGAGAGCTGGTTGAGCACCCTGCCTTTATCTGGAATGGGGTCAGGCAGGACAACGTCGAATGCGGAGAGGCGGTCAGTAGAAATGATTAGCAGCTTATCACCCAGGGCATAAGTGTCACGTACTTTTCCCCGGCAGAATAGAGGAAGACCTAAATTTGCCTCGTATAAGACTTTTGACATAATGTTACCAACTCAAAGTGCTTGTGGTGCCACTTCCGCTGCTTTAACTGTCTTGGCCCTCTTTTTCTCGGTTAAACCTAGCCGGCGGAAAATTTCATCCACGTGTCTGACGAAATAGTTGTAGTCGAAAAGTGACTTTAATTCTGATTCAGATAGATGAGCTGTTACCTCGGTATCAGCTTTGAGCAGGTTCAAGAAGCTGGTTTTTTGTTTCCAGGCCTTCATGGCGTTTCGCTGGACTAATTCGTAAGCTTTTTGTCGGCTCAAGCCTCTGTCTATTAATGCTATGAGTACACGCTGGGAAAAGACTAAGCCTTGAGTAAGCTCAAGGTTTCGGCGCATATTCTCGGGATAGACCTGAAGGTCTTTCATCACTGAAGTGAATATGTTCAGGATGTAGTCCAGAACCAGGCAGGAGTCGGGGAGAATTACTCGTTCATTGGAAGAATGGCTGATGTCCCTCTCATGCCATAAGGCGATATTTTCCATGGAAGTTAGGGCATAACCTCTTACTAGCCGTGCTAGCCCGCAGACGCGTTCACAGAGCTCTGGGTTGCGCTTGTGGGGCATGGCCGAAGAGCCGGTTTGTCCAGCCGCGAAAGGCTCTTCAGTTTCCAGAACTTCGGTTCGTTGTAGGCTTCTGATTTCGGTGGCGAATTTCTCCAGTGAGCTGGCGATGATAGCCAGGGTGGTGACGAACTGGGCGTGGCGGTCGCGCTGGATAATCTGGCTTGATATCGGCGCTGGGGTTAGCCCTAGGTTAGTGCAGGTTTTGTCTTCAACTTCCGGTGGCACAGTGGCATAGCTGCCTACGGCTCCAGAGATTTTGCCGACGCTGATAATTTTTTCCGCTTCAGTCAAGCGAAAGACATTGCGTTTCATCTCCTGTGCCCATAGAGCCAGTTTGAGGCCGAAGGTAATAGGCTCAGCGTGAACGCCATGCGTCCGTCCTATCATTAGGGTGTGCTTGTGCTCAATAGCTTTATCTTCCAGAACTGAGATCATCTCAGCAATGTCTTGAGCTAGGAGTTTTGAAGCCTCTTTCAGTTGTAGGCTAAGGGCAGTATCCATGACATCGGAGGAGGTGAGTCCGAGGTGAATGAAGCGAGACTCCTCACCGAGTCCTTCGGCTACTGCTTGAAGGAAGGCGGTCATATCGTGGTGAGTTATTTTTAGAATTTCGCCGATGCGCTCCAGACTAAAACCAGCTTTCTTTATTTTGGGTATAGCCTCTTTGGGGATGGAACCTATTTCTGCCCAGGCTTCACAGACAGCTATCTCTACCTGAAGCCATTTATTGAACTTGTTTTCTTCAGACCATATTTTTTTCATCTGTGGTCGGGAATAACGCTCAATCATGGTTCTCTCCAGAATTATCCTTCTGCCAGCTTCTGTCTGTATTTTTCATAGGCATCTCGTATTTCTTCATATTTAACGCCTAGGATTTGGGCAGCTAATAAAGCTGCGTTTTTAGCACCTGATGTACCGATGCCGACACAAGCCACGGGCACACCGGCAGGCATCTGGACAATAGAGTAAAGAGAATCCACGCCTTTGAGCTCGCTGGTAGGTAGCGGCACACCAATGATTGGTAGTGTTGTCCAGCCAGCTAGGATGCCGGGAAGGTGGGCAGCAGCGCCGGCGGCAGCAATTATAACCTCTATCCCCCGCTCTCTTATCTTAGAACCATAGTCACGAACTTTGTTTGGGTTTCTGTGAGCTGACAGGATTGAGAATTCATATTCGATATTTAGCTGTTTCAGCATATCTAAAGCTGGTTGTATTAATGGCTCGTCTGTTTTGCTGCCTATGACTATGGCGACTAGAGGCATTCAGTTGACCTCCCTGGCTGCGATGTCCTTGCGGTAATGACAGCCCTCAAAATGAATACGAGGCAGATTCTGGTAGACTTTGGCTCTGGCCTCAGCCATGGTTTTGCTGGTAGCTGTTACTGTGAGCACTCGTCCCCCATCGGTATATACTTGTGAATTCTGGTCAAGCTTAGTCCCGGCATGAAAGACCAAGATCTCTTCATCCAACTTGTCCAGTCCTGTGATAAGAAAGCCTGTCTTGTAATTCCCAGGGTATCCAGCCGATGCCATCACCACACCAATGCAGGCGTCGTTATTCCACTCTACAGCCACTTCGCTGAGTCTATTATCTACTATAGCCAAGAGGATGTCCACTAAATCAGTCTGCAGCCGAGGTAAAATCGCCTGAGTCTCCGGGTCGCCGAATCGGGCATTAAATTCTAACACTTTTGGGCCATCGGTGGCTATCATCAGCCCGGCGTAGAGTACCCCTTTGTAAGGCATGCCTTCATGTGCCATTGCCCCTACCGCTGGTTGCAGAATGGTTTTCATTACCTGCTGGGTCAATTTGGCGTCAAAGAACCCGGGTGGGCTGTAGCTGCCCATGCCACCGGTATTAGGCCCTTGGTCATTATCAAACACCCTCTTATAATCGCAAGCTGGAACCATGGGAATAACGGTCTGGCCATCGGTGAAGGCTAAAAGGCTTACTTCTTTGCCGGTGAGACATTCCTCGACTACCACACTGTCACCAGCGGAACCGAAAATCTTAGATTCCATAATATCTGACAGGGCTTTTTGAGCTTCTTCTGTAGAACCGGCTACGATTACTCCTTTGCCGGCTGCTAGCCCATCAGCCTTAACAACGACTGGTGTTGGCTGAGATTCCAGATATCTCTTGGCTTCAGAGTAGCTGGAGAAAATAGTACCATTGGGGCAAGGAATACCATGTTTTTGCATTAGATTTTTGGCGAAGATCTTGCTCGATTCTATTTGCGCAGCGGTTTTTGTCGGTCCGAAGATGGTTAGACCTAAGCGCTCAAAATGGTCTACAATTCCTGAAGCTAAAGGTGCTTCCGGGCCAACAACTGTTAGGTCAATGCTGGTGTCCCGGGCAAATTTAGCTAAGGCATCTATATCGTTGGGGCGTATGTTCTGATTATGAGCGATGGATGCTGTGCCAGCGTTGCCTGGTGCGACATAGAGTTTTTTGACTTTGGGGCTTTGGGCGATTTCCCAGGCCAGGGCATGTTCTCTAGCTCCACTGCCGATGACCATTACTTTCAAAGCAATATTCCTCTTTACTCAATCCTTGATAATTGAAATGGCTATTGCTCCGCGTGTCTGCGCTGAAAACGGTGTTGGAGAATCTCCTAAGTTTCGGCCAGCTAAATGAGTATAGCCAGTAGTCGAGGCAAAATCAAGTGCTTTTGTCTGAGTATTTTCGTTTGTCCCAGAATTTATTTTGCACAAGGCAATTCTCTACTGTGATAGAATGTAGTGGGAAATAGAGCTTGTTCTACATACTCTACGGGAAAGACGATTTCTCTCTCCAGCAAGCACTGGAGGAGATAAAAAGTGAGCTGGGCAACCAGGAGATGCTGGCAGTTAATATCAACATGTTGGATGGCCAGCAGCTAAGCCCAAGCCAGCTCAAGGATGCCTGCAGTGCCGTCCCATTCTTGTGCTCCCACAGGCTAGTCATCGTTAAAGGCTTGCTGGGACGTTTCGAATTAAAGTCTGGGTCGGAACGACGAGCGACTCGCTCTAGAGCGAAACTTGACTCAGCGCTGGAGGAATGGATTAAGCTGGCCGAATATGTCAAGCAGATGCCACCGACTACTGTGCTGGTCTTAATTGATGGCGAAGTGAAGTCTAACAATCGTTTTTTGAAGTCCCTAGCGTCGCTGGCCAAAGTTAAGGGTTTTGCTCCGTTTAGTGATAGAGACCTGGGCGAGTGGATACAAGAGCGGGTAACACAAGGTGGTGGCACCATCTCACCCGGAGCAGTCAAGCTGCTGGTTGGGCTTGTCGGTGCCGATTTATGGACTGTGAGCAGCGAAATAGATAAGCTACTTGCCTATTGTTCAGGTCAGGTTATCACCGAGGACAGTGTCAAACAGGTAACGAGTTATGCCAGAGAGGCTAATATCTTTGCCCTGGTGGATGCTATTCTTGAGGGGCGAAGAAAGGTGGCTCAGCAATTGCTCCATCGATTACTTCAGGAGGGGGCCTCTCCTTCTTATGTTTTAACTATGATTACACGGCAGCTTCGTTTAATAGTCATGGCTAAAGACCTGGGTTCCAAATTGTCTCGACCTGAAAATCGAGACAGGCTGGAACTGACTTCGGACTATGGCTTGGAGAAGGCAGTAAGGCAAGCCAAGGCATACACTTTAGAGCGGATAAAAAAAGCCTATCACCAACTCTTGGAAGCTGATATCGCTATCAAGACCGGTAAATATGATGGTGACCTGGCTCTTGAACTTCTGGTTGTTGAACTTTAACAGGGTTAACCTGCAAGGTCTTGCAGAATTTCTCTCACCTCAGCAAGCGCTCACCCCTTTCACGGCAAATACGAATAATTCGACATTCGAAGCGAATTTGGACTAAAATAGACAATGAAGCCAGTGGGGGTGATGATATGAACCGGGTGTTAGCTATGATTTTGGCCGGCGGTGCCAGCGAAAGGTTGAGTATTCTGTCTGCAGAAAGGGCTAAACCGGCAGTACCTTTTGGTGGCAAATACCGGATTATCGATTTCACCTTGAGCAATTGTGCCAAT
This sequence comes from Chloroflexota bacterium, assembly GCA_016875875.1. NCBI lineage: Bacteria > Bacillati > Chloroflexota > Chloroflexota bacterium. Next base: position 54,793 of record VGOP01000001.1, read on the forward strand.
TCTAGGATTTCTAATGTAGCTGTGCTTACTCAATTTAATCCTCGCTCTTTGGTCCAACATATCGGTGTCGGTAGGCCTTGGGATTTAGATAGGACTACCGGTGCGGTTGTCCTGCTTCAGCCCTTTCTGAGCCGGTCAACTCGAGACTGGTACAAAGGCACGGCCGATGCTGTCTACCAGAACCTTTATTATGTGGAAGATCAAAAAGTAGATGAAGTCCTTATTCTAGCTGGCGATCACATTTATACTATGCGCTATGACCATATGATACACACCCATCGTAACAGGCAAGCTGATGTTACCGTGGCGGTAACTGAAGTGCCTTTGTCAGAAGTTTCGAGATTCGGCATCATTACGCTAGACCATAATGAGCGTGTAATCAGTTTCCAGGAGAAACCGAGGACTGCTAAGAGCAACCTTGCTTCGATGGGCATATATGTTTTCGATAAGAATGTTCTGATTGATTGCCTTGAGGAGTATGCTCAAAGGAAAGGCGGTCATGATTTTGGACAAGACATTTTGCCGGAAATTATCGGAAAGCATAAAGTCTATGGTTACAGGTTTCGCGGCTACTGGCGGGACGTGGGCACTATCGAATCCTATTGGCAAGCTAATATGGATTTGATTGTCGATTTACCTGATCTGAACCTTTATGATGCGGCGGCTGAAGTTCGGACTGTGCACCGGGATAGACCACCAGCAAAGCTTGGACCAAATGCCCAAATAGCAAAGAGCCTAGTGTCCAATGGTGCCATTATTAATGGTAATGTGGAGAGGTCTATTATCTTTCCTGGTGTGTTTGTTGAGGATGATGCTGTGGTAAGAGATTCGATTATTTTTGATGATACTACTGTGGGTGGGGGAGCCATCGTTGACAAGTCTATTGTTGATAAACAGGTTTGGATCAGTCCGGGTAGCCATATTGGTTATGGTGATGACTTTACACCCAGCAAAGAGGAAACAGACAACCTGAACGCTGGTATAACCGTGGTTGGCAAAGGGGCCAGGATACCGAGCGGGGTCAAAATAGGCCGCAACTGCAAGATCGGTTGCTGGGTAGATAGCGCTGATTTCCCATCCAAGCATATCCCCAGTGGAGAGAGTGTGTCCAGTAAGGCACCACGGCGTCATCCCTTATAGGAGGTGAAAATGAAAACTGGAGGATTTACCTTTGTCTTACATAGTCATCTTCCTTATTGTCGTAATGCTGGGCGTTGGCCGCATGGTGAGGAGTGGATTCATGAGGCGGCTTCAGAAACATACATTCCACTGCTTGATGCTCTTTATGACCTAAAACAAGAAGGCTGCGCTTTCAAGTTGACTTTGGGTATCACCCCAGTGCTAGTTGAGCAGTTGGCTGACCCGTTAGTAATTGACCATTTAGTCGAATTCATTGAAGACAAAATCTATCGGGCTCAGGGAGACGTAAAGCGATTTGATAAAGCCGGAGAAGGCCATCTCCTTTACTTAGCCCAATTCTACCTTGACTACTATCAGCATGCACTTACGACTTTCAATGAGAGATTCGGACGAAATATAGTCTCTGCCTTTAGACAGTTGCAGGATGAAGGATATATAGAGATAGCTACTAGTGCAGCTACACATGCCTATTTGCCATTGCTTGAGCGTGATTCTTCTATCTACGGTCAATTACAAACTGGCAAGAGAAACTATAAGCGACATTTTGGTGTCGACCCATCATCCATTTGGCTTCCTGAGTGTGGTTATCGTCCTGCTTATTATGCTGGCAGCTCCGGCAAGAGCCATGTTAAGCCTGGCTTAGAATCTTTCCTAGCCCAGCTTGGTTTGACCTGTTTCTTTGTTGAAACTCATACTGTGGAAGGTGGTGAGCCTGTAGGTAAAGCCAGGGAAGAAGTTATCGGCCCCTATGCCAGTATGTCACGGCGCTACGTAGTGCCGCTGCCCCAATATTCAGAACCAACGCAGAGGACTACCTATTTGCCTTATTGGGTGCGGACACCGGAGGTTGCTGTCATCGGCAGAGATAATCGAACTAGCATGCAGGTATGGTCTGCTGAATGGGGTTATCCTGGTGACTTCAATTATCGCGAGTTCCATAAAAAGGATGGCATTTCCGGGCTTCAGTATTGGAAGATTACCGGAGCTAAGTTAGATTTGGCTTACAAGGAATATTATGACCCTTATTGGGCAGATAAGCGTGTTGCTGAGCATAGTTCTCATTATGCTCATTTAGTCAACGAGTCGATGACAAAATTCTATCAGGAAACTGGCAAATTTGGCATTATCGCTGCAGCTTATGATACTGAGCTTTTTGGGCACTGGTGGTTTGAGGGTGTTAGCTGGCTGAAGCAGGTTTTACGACATCTAAGTCAAAGCGAATTGGTGGAATTGACTACAGCCAGTGAGTTTGTAAGGAAACATCCGCCTGAAGATGTGTTAGCCTTGCCAGAGAGTTCTTGGGGGTTGGGTGGTGGGCATTTCACGTGGCAGAATGCTGATACCGATTGGGTCTGGCCGATTATTAACTCGGCTGCATTGAGAATGGAAGAGCTAGTGGCCAGACATCCTAAAGCCGATGGGACGATGAAGGAAATCTTAAATCAGGCAGCCAGAGAATTGGTACTGCTACAGTCTAGTGACTGGCCTTTTCTGATAACCACTGGCCAGGCTCGCCACTATGCGGAAAATCGTTTCCTGGAGCATGTAAACCGTTTTCAGCAATTGGCTGACATAGCTGAATCGGGACGGCCGGATAAAGCAGACTTGACTCTTTGCCATCAGCTATGGGAGCTGGATAAAGTTTTTCCCCACATGGACTACCGTTCCTTTGCTGATAGGGAAGGCAAAGTCATTTCATGAAGGTCCTCTTTGTTGCTGCAGAAGCCACTCCGCTGGTGAAGGTGGGTGGCCTGGCAGATGTCATTGGCTCTTTACCTAAAGCACTTATTGAAATTGGGCATGATGTGCGAGTGATAATGCCAAGATATGGCATTATTGATTCTGGCAAATTCCCCGTGTCACCGGTAATTGATAATTTGAATATAGAGGTAATGAAAACTACCGAAGGAATGTCTCTGAAAGTAACTGAGCTTGACAGCAAGGTCAAAGTTTATCTGGTGGATAGTGATGGTTTTCGTAATTCTATCGAAGTGTACGGCAAAGGTGAGCTGGAGCGCTTTCTTCTCTTCTGTCGGACTGTTTTGGATATATTGCCTAAGTTGGACTGGCAACCTGAGATAGTTCATTGCCATGACTGGCATACTGCATTGGTTCCCCTATGGCTGAAGAAAAAAGATTATGCTTATTCTTCGATTTTCACCATTCATAACCTAGCCTATCAGGGATTCTTCGACCGTGGCTTTCTGGTTGATTACGGGATGGAGCAAGATTGGCAATGTCGTCCAGCCGGTGCACCTGAAGCTCCGCTTAATTTCATGAGTCAAGGTATTCTTTGGGCTGACATGGTGACGACGGTTAGCGAGACCTATGCAAGGGAGATCTTAATTCCAGAATATGGGGTGGGGCTTGACTATCTCTTGCGTTACCGACAGGATAAGCTCTTTGGGATAGTTAATGGATTGAGCTACGAAGAGTTTAACCCAGCAACTGACGCTTTTATACCGACCAGGTATGATATTTCCACAGTAGGCAATAGAATTACTAATAAGCTTGCCCTGCAGAAACTGGCTGGTTTTGCTGAGGATGCCGGTGTACCGCTTATCGGGATGGTGTCACGTCTTGATGAACAGAAAGGTCTTGATATATTAAGTGCTAGCTTTGATACTTTATTCCAGAATACGGAAGCTCATATTGTTATCCTGGGAAAGGGTAGGGAAGAGTATCATGATTTGCTTAGACAAGCAGCCAGTAGGCATCCTCAGCAATTGGCCGTGTTTATTGATTTTGATGATGCCTTAGCCCGTCTTATTTATGCGGGCTGCGACATGTTTTTAATGCCATCTCGGTTCGAACCATGTGGCTTGGGGCAGCTGATTGCTATGCGCTACGGGGCTGTGCCTGTGGTTCGTCACACTGGCGGATTGGCCGACACGGTTCGTGACTTATCTCAAGACCTTAATGAGGGCAGCGGTTTTGTTTTTCAGGATTATGATTCTGGCGCCATGTTAGATGCTATTCAGCGCGCGGTGAATAGCTGCAAAAAGAAAGCTTGGCAGAATGTGATGCGACGTGTAATGACACTGGATTTTTCTTGGCAGGCCTCCGCCAAGAAGTATGAGTCTCTTTATCGTAAGGCTCTGGAGTTGACGAAATCGTGATGATAAGTGGCGAACGGCCGGTATTAACTGTAGACCTGGGTGGCACCAAGATTATCGCTGCGGTGGTTTTACCTGACGGTAAGGTATTATCGCGAAATTATTGCCTGACCATGGCTGATAAAGGCCCTGATATCGTAATCGATAGAATAATGTTTGCCGTGAATGGGGCTATGGCTCAAGCGAGAATCAAGACATCTGAGCTGATTGGCTTTGGCATTGCTGCTGCTGGAATCTTGGACACGAAGAAAGGAATCGTAACCACTTCACCTAATTTGCCGCATTGGCGTAATGTTCAGTTGCGCGATATTCTAGCTGAAAAGCTGGGCATTGTTACTTATATAATCAACGATGCCAGTGCTGCTGCACTAGGGGAGCATCGCTTTGGAGTTGGGAGGGGATTTGATAATCTAATCTATCTTACAGTGAGCACCGGTATTGGTGGTGGTATAATCATAGACGGCGAACTTTATTCTGGGGCTGATGGCTGTGCCGGAGAACTGGGGCATATGACGATAAAGGCTGATGGGTCTCAATGCCATTGCGGCAATTTCGGTTGTCTTGAGGCATTGGCTTCGGGCTGGGCTGTGGCTAAAGAAGCGATGACACGCATAAATCGGGGGGAAAGAAGTTCTATTGTCGAGCTTGCTGATGGCAGACTTGAAAACATTACTGCGGAGAAAGTAGCAATGGCGGCCAGACAAGGTGACCAGCTAGCCTGTGATATAGTGGCTGAAGCTGCTAATTATCTGGGTGTTGGCTTGGCGAATTCGGTCAATATCTTTAATCCCGAGTTGATTGTTATCGGCGGCGGTTTGTCCAAAATTGGATATATGCTGCTGAAACCAGCCCGGAAGGTGGTTAAAGAAAGGGCTTTTCGGTTGCCTGCTGATACAGTGCGTATCGTTCGGGCTCGCCTTGGCAGCAATGTCGGGATAATCGGTACTGCCGCTTATGTTTTCGAGCAATGTTTGGAAACAGGAGCCAAGGTATGATTTACTGGGCACCTCTTTTCCATTTCTATCAACCTCCGACTCAAACCGCCAGCATGCTGATGAAAATAAGCAATGAGGCATATCGGCCATTGCTGGATGTCTTCAGCGAATTTCCACATGCCCATGCCACCATCAATATCAATGGTGTGCTTACTGAGATGCTGGGGCAATGTGGCTATTCTGATGTATTGACTAAATTGCGTAAATTAGCTGGAGATGGGCAAATTGAATTTACCGGTTCAGGCAAATACCATCCAGTACTGCCTCTGATACCAACGAAAGAGATGGAACGGCAGATCAGGCTTAATTATCAGACCAACCGAAGTTTCTTGGGTGACGCTTATGTCCCTAGAGGCTTCTTTCCTCCTGAGATGTGTTATTCCAGGGATATAGTTGATCCGATCATTGAATCCCGTCATGAGTGGATTATTCTGAGTGGCATTGCCTGTCCGGTGGCCTGGCCGATGAATGTGATTCATGAAATCAGTAGTGGAGAGGATAAGCTGGTTGCTTTTTTCCGTGATGACATATTAAGCAATAAGATTAGCTTTCGGGGTATTGATGGCCCAGGCTTTATTGAGCACCTGAAGCGGTTGTACAACGGCGAAGGTGATATATATGTTGTTACTGCTATGGATGCCGAGACCTTCGGGCATCATATTCAGCATTGGGACAAGTTGTTTCTGTCGCAAATTTTCGAGACCCTCGAGCCTATGGCAAACCATGATAAAACCATGCACGAACAGAAACCTCTTGCCGAGCAGCACCGACGACTGTTCGAGTTCGAAAAAGACAAAGAGGACAGGCAGATAAGGATAGTCACTATGGGTGAGCTGCTCGAGATTTTTCCCAGGGGGAATCAGGTTGAGCCGAAACCATCATCTTGGAGCACTTCGGCAGATGATATACAAATGCAAAATTACTATCCTCTGTGGAAAGACAAGAATAATCCGGTGCACCAGATGCAGTGGGAACATCTTTCTATTACTATGGATCTAGCTCATAAGGCAACAAAACTGGCGGACAATGACGCCAGCTCTCAGTTTGCCAACATCGCCAGAGAAACTCTGGATGCAGCGCTCCATAGCTGTCAGTTCTGGTGGGCTAGTAAAAAGCCGATGTGGGACATAAACATGGTTTACCGTGGCTTAAATCTCCAGCGCGAAGTTTTACTGAATGCTTACAAGGCGATATCTACCGGTGGCAGTAAACCGGAGATGAAGAAGGAATACTATTATAAGGTGGTAGCGGCAAGGTATATATTTGACCAGATTACAGACAGCCTGTATATGGATTAGATATAACGGGGTGAAAATATTAATTGATAAGGAGGTAGGTAACAGATGAAGGCCAAGGAGCTATTTGGCAAACAAGTTATTGATGCCAATGCTAAAGTGGTGGGCAAGATTGTGGATGTAGGCTTGGATATCGAAGAAGCGACGATTAATGGTATTTTAGTTAAAAAGGGATGGGCCAAGAAAGTGTCAATATCTCCGAGGAATATCGATAGGATCGGGGATAAGGTCTTATTGAAAGTCACCAAGGATAGGAAAAAGAAAATATAATCTGGTCAACGAGCATTCATTGAAACAAATTCATCTTGGTCTGGCCATCCATAATCATCAGCCATTAGGTAACTTTCCCTGGGTCTTCGAGCAGGCTTACCAGCAGGCATATTTGCCTATGGTTGAAGCACTGGAGAGACATCTGTGTATCCGTCTTTCCTTGCACTATAGCGGTTGCCTTATTGATTGGCTGGAGCAAAACCACCCTGAATTCTTAAGCCGACTGGCCGAGTTGGTGAATCGAAATCAGATAGAGATCATAGGCGGTGCCTATTATGAGCCTATCTTGCCGTCTATTCCCGATGTGGATCAATTAGGACAGATTGCCGAGATGGCTGCTTTCACCAAGCAACGATTCGGTATAAAACCTACTGGGCTATGGCTAGCGGAGCGGGTCTGGGAACCACATCTGGCTAAGATTCTAGCTGAAGCAGGTGTGGAGTGGACGATGGTTGACGATAATGCCTTCAAATCGCTGGGGCTGGATGAGAGAAGTCTTTTTGGCTACTACCTCACCGAGGAGCAAGGTTTTTCGGTAAAGGTGTTTCCTATCAGTAAGCGCCTGCGTTATTCTATACCCTGGCATGATGTTGAGGAAGTTATTAATTACCTGGGCAGTGAAGCTTCGGATAAAGAGGATAAGATTGCTATATTGGGCGATGACGGTGAGAAATTTGGCATATGGCCGGGAACTTATGAGTATTGTTGGCAGAAGGGATGGGTGGATAATTTCTTCACTGAACTGGAAGCTAACCAGGATTGGCTACATACCATCCCGCTTGGTGAATACTCCCGCCGGGTTCCACCTGTAGGCAGAATTTATTTGCCCTGCGCTTCTTATGATGAGATGCTGGAGTGGTCTCTGCCAGCCGACAAATCTTGGGAATATACTAATCTTAAACGTCAGCTTGAAGCTGAAGGACGCCATAATGTAACTCAATTTATGTATAGTGGGTTGTGGCGCAATTTTTTAATCAAATACCCGGAGATAAACCGGATGCATAAGAAAATGCTCCGTGTCCACCACAAGGTTTATCAAGCTCGCACCATTGGTAAAGGCGACTGTGGACTGCAAGAACTGTGGAAAGGGCAATGCAATTGTCCGTACTGGCATGGTGTCTTCGGTGGGATTTACCTGGCTGATATTCGGGCAAGTACTCACAGCTATCTGGTTCAGGCTGAGAGCAAAGCTGACAACATAATCCATCAGTCCCGTTCATGGCTAGGAAGACGTTTCCATAGAAAGCACAATTGGCTGGAATGGCAGATAGATGACTTTGACAATGATGGTAATGAAGAGTTACTGGTTGATAGCGATAGCTTTTCTGTTTATTTAAGCCCCAAGGAAGGTGGCTCTGTTTTTGAATGGGACCTTCGCCGTCACCAGTATAACGTGTTAAGCACGCTGGCTAGAAGGCCGGAGGCTTATCATAAAGCTCTGACTGAGCCAGTTTATGAGGAGCAAACAGGTGGAGGTAGTATTCCTAGCATACATGACCTGATAATGGTGAAAGACGAAGACTCGTTACGCCATTTAGTCTATGACAGGTATCTCCGCTCCAGCTTTATCGACCACTTTTTTAGCCCGGCCACGAAGCTTGAGGAATTTGCCAATCAGTCTTATGACGAGTTGGGGGACTTTGTTGGTCAGCCTTACGAGTTCCTTGTAGAGCAGAAAGGCGATGAAGTGAATATTTTATTGAGGCGGAGTGGAGTTGTACAGATTCAATCACGGAGTCTACCCTTTGAGGTGCAAAAGGCAATCAGGTTGGTGGTTGGAGACGAGAAAATGGATATAAGCTACCGAGTGAAGAACATAAGTGGCTCATCAATTCAGGCTGTTTTTGGCAGTGAGTGGAATGTGAATTTGCTTGGCGGCGGACATAATGAACAGGCCTATTATCATATACCTGGAGTTGCTCTGGACGACCATCATCTCGATTCCTGGTGTGAGCTGATGGATGTCGAAGGGATAGCCTTGGGCAATCGGCATTTGGACATAGAGCTGGAATTGAAAGCGAGGCCAAAAATCAGCTTGTGGCATTTCCCCGTGGAAAGCATCTCCAATTCCGAAGGGGGCATAGAAAGGATATATCAACAAAGTTGTCTACTTGCCATGCTGTCGCTCGACTTGCCATCGGGCGGGATAGCTAAGTTTAATCTTACTTGGCTGGCTAAGTCACCGATTGTTTAGGTGTTTACTTTCGGAGGAGTCGGTATATAGAGACTCTCCTGATGTTGGTATACGGAATATGCAAAAAGCTATATAGGAATTGCGAAATGTTAACCGGAAACTCTAAAATATCTAAGAGAGAAATGGTAAGGCAAATGGGAACATCAGCTCAACTAGCGATGGTATTATAAAAGGAGTTAGTGTGATGGAAGAAGCAAAATATGCAATAGGACAGAGAGTAAAAGTTATATCAGCCCCAAATCCGAAATTCGAACAATATGTGGGCAAGAGTGGGGTTGTTGTCGAAAATTTTGCAATACCTACAAATGACTTGGCGGCAAAGGAAGCCCTCGGCCTATCTGGGACTAATTCTTTGTACTTTTATGCTGTTAATATTGATGGCCTCGATGTTGAAGGGCTAGCTGAAGAGGCGTTACAGCCATAAAACAACCATAAGCAAGCAGACCTCTTTATGTCTGGCTCTGTATTGGCTTGCTCACTGAGATTTTGGCTTAGCAATGTATTGAAGTGCACCCATCTCTGTCATTTTCCGAGCTAGATGCTTTCCAATTTGCTCGTAGTGTAGTGCATCGCCTTCTTTGGTGGCACGCAGAATGTGGTCACCATCGGCACTGGCCACCATTCCGCTTAGTTTTAAGACGTTGTTTGAAACGGTGCCGATGGCAGCTATTGGCGCACGGCAGCCACCACCGAGCGCCTGCAAGAATGCTCGTTCAGCAGTTATGCATTGCCATGTCGGCTCATCATTTATTGCGGAGAATAGCGCTGTAATCTCCTTGTCTTCGGAGCGTGTTTCTATTCCCAATGCTCCCTGTCCCACCGCTGGCGTAAAATGCTCTATTGGTAAGTATTCTGTTATTCTATTTTCCCAGCCCATGCGTATCAGGGCAGCAGCTGCTACGATGACACCGTCAACTTCGCCATCACAGACCTTTCGTAGTCGGGTATCAATGTTCCCCCGTATATCGCATATCCTAAGGTCAGGGCGAAGGGCGAGTAGCTGAACAGCACGCCTGTGACTTCCCGTACCTATCTTTGAACTTGGGGCAAATTCGGCAAGCCTTCCAGCCCTGGAGACAAGGACATCTCTGGGGTCAAGCCTTGTGGTTGTCGCAGCTAGCGTCAGCCCGTCAGGAATTTCTGTTGGTAAATCCTTAAGGCTGTGGACGGCTAAGTCGATTTGATTATCCAGAAGTGCCTTTTCCAGTTCTTTGACGAATATACCTTGCCCGGCAAATTTGTCCAGGGTGGTAGCGCTGCATCGGTCGCCTCTGGTTGTTGTTTTGATAAGGCGAGCTTCCAGCCCAGGGAATGCCTCTTTGAGTTTGGTCAGCAACCATTCAGCTTGAAGGACAGCCAGTTTGCTGCCGCGGGTACCGATAGTGATTTCCCTCATTCGGGCTCATCTCTGTCGAGCTGGAAAAGCTCGGTGACCAGCGTAATGTAGTCATCTCTTTTGTGGGTATCCTTCTTGAGGTACTGAATGGGGTCATGAAGTATCTTCTGCACTATGGCTTCGGTCATAGCCTCCAAGCTCTCTTGCTCCTCTGCAGATAGCTGCCGTAGCTTCTTTAGGGTCATATCAAGCTGTGTCTGGCGTATGGAGTCTGCCTTTCTCACCAGGCTGCTTATTACCGGCTTGACTTCAAAAGACTGCCACCAGGAGGTAAATCTCTTAACTTCGGATTCCACAATTTCCATAGCATTATGTATCTCAGTCTCTCTCTGTTTGCGGTTCAGTTCTGAGAGATGGATGAAGTCGTCAATGTCATAGAGAAATACATTGCTAATACGTTTTACCCCTGGCTCTACATCACGAGGGACAGCGATGTCAATAATTGCCAGAGGGCGGTTGGAGCGAGCTGACATGGCATTTTCTAATGTCTTTAGGTCAAGTATAACGTGAGGTGCTCCGGTGCAACTGATGGCTATATCGCAGGTAATCAGCTCTTGGCCAAGACTACCTATATCTACTGAGTTTCCGCCCAGTGCTGTGGCAAGAGCTGATGCTTTTTCATACGAACGGCTGGTAGTAGTAATCTGTGCGATACCTCTTTCTTTGAGGGCCTTGGCTACTAATCTTCCGGCTTCTCCAGTGCCGATGATAAGGGCTTTGCATCTGGTCAAATCGCCGATAGCCCTGGCTGCCAGCTCAACTGCCACAGAGCTCACGGAAAGGGCATTCCTGCTGATCCCCGTCTTCTCCCTTACCTGTCTGCCCACCCTAAGTGCATGATGGAAAAGGTTTCGTAGCGGATGTCTTACCATACGAGCCTTGTTGCCTTCTTCCAGGCTCTGCTTCACCTGCCCTAAAATCTCGAACTCGCCGATAATCATAGAGTCAAGCCCGGAAGCTACGCAAAAGAGATGCTTGACTGCCGCCTCATTCTGGTAACAGTAAAGATATGGCGATAGGTCGGCATCCGAGATATTTGCCCAGGCTTTGAGGAAGTCTATGCCTGGTTGGGAAGAGTAACCGCTGTCGGTCACGGCATAGACCTCAATACGGTTGCAGGTAGAAAGTATGAGTCCCTGGGATACGTATTTACGCAACAGGCTCAGGGCATCGGAGATGTGGTCACTGCTTACTGCCAACCTCTCTCTGATTTCAATTGGCGTGGTGCTGTGATTCACACCCATCACATGAATCTGTATTCCGAGCGACTTCTTCATAGTTCTTTTTGTTCCAGTGTCTTTAGTTTCTTAAGCATGATTTCCTTGGCTTCTCGGTTTTTCCCATGTCTCAGCAGCTCAATAAGCGAGTTCAGGTTTAGGACTTCTTGCCAGGCATCGCTGCTGGCTGTAATTCCATCCTGCTTAAGTTCAGAGCGAATCTCATCAGCAAGCATGGCTAGTTGGGAATATTCAGCCTTAAAGCCTTTTTCTAACTCGTGCCTGATTTTTCGGGCTAGTGCTGGGCTTTTGCCGGATGTGGAGACAGCGACGATAACGTCACCACGCCTGAAATAGGAAGGGGCAATAAAATCGGAACTATCCTGGTTGTCCGCAGCGTTTACTAATATTCCCAGCTTTCTTGCTTCAGTAGCCACGCCTTCATTTATTTTGGTATCATCGGTCGCGGCTATGGCGATAAAGGCATCCCGTAAATCTTCTGGCTTGTAGTCCCTGTGGATTGCTCGGATGGCTCCATCTTTTGCCAGTCGATTCAGCTCTGGGCAGAAGGTGGGGCTGACAATCTCCACATTAGCGCCGTGTTCTAGCAGCGTTTGTACCTTGCGCAGGGCTATGTCGCCTCCACCGACCACCAGGCACTTCTTACCTTGAATATTGAGTACAATAGGATAGTATGGAGATGCTTTCTCGTGCCTTTTCATACTGGATATCTAACCCTGGTCTTTTTTACCTCTTTGGTGCTGAAAAGCAGTACCAGCGCATTTCTGTCAAGCCCCGTCTCTGAGCATATTTTATCAGCTATGGCTCGGCAGGTCTCCTTAGCCTTGGCATGCATCATGGCAAATAGATTGTAGGGCCAGATAGGGCCTGTCTGCCTTTGATAGCAGTGGCTTATTTGTGGGAGTGTGGCTATCTTTTTGCCTGCTGTCTCCACCGTATCCGATGGTACTCTCCAGCAGGCCATTGCATTAGCCGTAAATCCAAGTTTGTTATGGCTTATGGAGGCGCTGAAGCGTCGCATAATTCTGCGCTGCAAAAGGGTCTGGCAGTTGCTTAAAAATTCGTCTACATCCATTGATAGTCTTGTTGCCATTGAGTCAAAGGGCTTCGTTGTTACAGGAAGGTCTTGTTGCAATTCATTGATGACAGCCCGGTCTGCAAGAGATAGCTCGAAGTCAGTACCCGAAAGCCTGTTATAATGGGAAACCATATTTGGCGTTGACATATTATGACCAACAAGGTCGAAGTAAGTTCCTATCTTAAAGGTTTTTACTGCTGGCAGGTTTAATGTTGCCTCGGCTTTGATTTTGTTCCCCAACTCATAAACTTTGCTCCCTATGTCCTCAGCTACAGGCATGGCTAGTGTGAACCAGAAATTGAAGTCATGGCCGCGTTCGTAGCAATGACTTACCATGGGATGTGCGCTGATGATTTGACCTGCCTCATTTAGCTGTTTTGGGGGAATTTTCATTGCTACCAGGGTAGTCTGGTAGCCGAGCTTTCTTGGATTAAGAACGGGACTTATTAGGCGGATGATTCCTTTTGCTTTTAACCGCTCGATCCTCTGGATTGCCTCGTTACTTGCTATACCTAGACGCAGCCCCAGGACGGTGAACGGCTCTCGGCTCAAAGGGAAATCTGCCTGGATGATGTTGAGCAGGTTTTTGTCTATGTCATCGAATTCCATGGCCTATATCTATCTGTTCTTTCTAAGTGCTAACGGTTCATATATGCAGTACGGCTCAGCTTCCAGAAAATCGCCGGTTGATTCGTAGGCTCTGGCCCGACAGCCGCCACAAACGCTTTTGTATTCGCAGATGCCACATTTTCCCTTGATGTTCGATACGTCTCTTAATTCACGGAACAGCCTTGAATTCGTCCAGATTTGTCTGAAATTCATATCTCTTATATTCCCGGCTTCCACATCCAGATAACCACACCCCTGCACTCTACCCCTATGGGAGATGAAGCAGAAACTAATGCCAGCCAGGCAACCTCGTGTTATAGAGTTTATGGCGTGACCTCTGGTTCTCATTGCCGGTTTCGCACCAAGCAATGTTTCTTGCGGATTGCTCTCCTTGCTTCTCTGTCTCATTATTCGCTGGTAATGAGGGGCATCCGTGGGCTTGAAGAATATTCTGTTCCCCAGTTCTTTTTGATTATCATAGGCCCAATTTAGAATTTGCTCATATTCTTCTGGAGACATTTCTACTGCTCCGAGTCCCTTGCCCCGGCCTGTTGGCACTAACATAAATGGATGGAAGGCAACCGCTCCTACCTCAATGGCGAGGTTCAGTAAATCATTCAGATACTTCATATTTAGCCTGGTGATGGTGCTGTTGATTTGAACTTCGATGCCTGCCTGGCGTAATCGGGCTATTCCTGAAATGGCTGTTTGGAAAGCGCCTGCCTTACCACGGAACTCGTCCTGAAGCTCGGCTGTGGGAAAATCTATGCTGACAGCCACCCTCGATATGGGTATTGCCTTCAGCTTAGCGGCAATGTCCTCGGTGATGATGGTACCGTTGGTGCCCATTACCACCCTTAGTCCTTTTGTCGCGGCATATCCTGCTATTTGAAAGAGGTCTTGGCGCAGAAGTGGTTCGCCACCGGTGAGGATCAAGACAGGTTTGCTTACCTCCAGTATGCCATCTATCAGGCGGAGGCATTCTTCGGTGGAAAGTTCATCTTTATAGGTACCGGCAGTGGAAGAGGACCGACAGTGAGCGCAAAACAGGTTGCAACTTCGGGTTATCTCCCAGGCTACCATCTTTAATTTAGCGGTAATGTCTTCTTTTTCGACTCGGCTCTCTCTAACCAATTCTCTTGTCATTGAACAAGTCCGATCTCGCTATCAGTCAAATAACATGCCGGGTCTTCAGCCCAGATGTCGCCGGAAACGGCCTCAGCACGCACCCGTAGGTTGCCATTGCACAACTCGAGGTACTGGCATCTGGCACAGCGTCCTTTGAGTAATCCCTTTCTGTCTTTGAGTCGGCGCATCAGCAGGTCTGAAGTATCCAGCCAGATATCGCCGAATTTACGCTGGCGCACGTTGCCGAATGAGTAGTGCTGCCAGAATTGGTCGGCGTGAACATTCCCCAGTTCGTCAACTGCTCCTATGCGGATGCCTGAATTATTGCCGCCATTGGCTCGGAGCAAAGCCAATACTTTCTCAGCACGTGCCGGGTCTTGTCTCTGCAGCTTAAGGTAAAGATAAACGCCATCGGCGTGATTGTCCACGGTAAGGACTTCTTTGGTAAGTCCACGCTGATAAAGGTCTATGGTGCGGTCACAGATTAAATCAACTACTGCCCTGGTTTGGGAATGGCTTAAGTCGTCTCTGATTAACTTGCCTGCTCGTCCCGCATAGGCAAGATGGTAAAAACAGATTCGCTCTACCCCCTCTCTTTCCACCAGGTCGAAGATAGCTGGTATTGCCATATAGTTGTAGCGAGTAATGGTCAATCTCAAGGAGACTCTTAGTCCCAGAACGACACAGGTTCGGATACCTTGTAAAGCAGCTTTGTAGGCGCCCTTTTTGCCCCGAAATCGGTCGTTTTTAGCACCTATGCCATCCAGACTTATGCCAACCTCGGCGAAGCTGGCATTTCTTATTTCATTGGCCAAACTCTCGGAGATAAGAGTGCCATTCGTTGACAGGACAGTCCTCATCCCTTGTTCTCTGGCAAAGTGGGCTAGCTTGAAGATATCCTGTCTGAGCAAAGGCTCACCGCCGGAAAAGAGAATTACGGGTACACCGAAATCTGCCAGGTCGTGGATGAATGATTTTGCCTGCTCGGTAGTTAAAACTCCAGCAGGGTCTTGTTCGCCGGCGCTACTGTAACAATGGACACAACAAAGATTGCATTTCCTGGTGCAGTTCCAGACGACGATAGGTCGTTGCCTATCGGCTTGGTGTCCTCTGTCGTAGCGAAGGCTGTCACCCGGCCCTACGGCATCACAGAGCAGCCTTGAAATTGAAATCATGCCACGGTTATTATACTTCCAAAGCTTGCCTTTAAGCTATTCTAAACCTTGCCAATACCGCCCATCCCAAAATCATAAATCACAAGCACCAAGCCCTAAACATATTCAAAGCACAAATTTCTAAATCCAAACCATTTTGAATTTGGGCAATTTGAATTTTGGCATTGTTTGAGATTTGGTATTTGAGATTTAGGATTTCCTATAGAGGGTGAGTTTTAGAAGTCACCTTTTGACTAATATGTGCCTTATATTTGCCTTCAGCTCCTTGGCATCAAACGGCTTCATCATGTAAGGTGTTTTTGTCTTGTCAAGAAAATCAATAGTACGTTTTCCCATGACATCGCCGGTGATGAAGGCTACCCTTTTCGTCAGAGATGGGGCTATCTTTTTAAATTGCTTGTATAGCTCGATACCACTCATGCCCGGCATCTTGATGTCAAGCAAGATGAGGCGGTATCTCTTGCTCTTGACCATTTTTAAAGCATCAGCGGCATTGTCCACAGTTTCCACCTGATGCCCTTCTTCGGTCAGCACCTGGCTTACTAACTGCCGTATCACTGGCTCATCGTCTACTACCAGTATCTTGGCTTTAGCCACCTTCTTGGGTTCTTCTATGACAGGCTCAGGCATCTCCAGCTGCTTGTCTTCAGTGGCTATGGGTAATTCCACAACAAAGGTAGCTCCTTTGCCCAACCGGCTTTCAACCCATATCCTGCCCTTATGTTCGGTCACTATGCCGTGGCAGACGCTTAAGCCAAGCCCTGTCCCTTGACCTACCTCTCTGGTGGTGAAGAAGGGGTCAAATATACTCCCTAGATTCTCATCAGCTATACCGGGACCGTTATCTTTAAATGATATCCGGATAGTGTTATCTATCTGCTCTGTCTTAATCGACAGTTTGCCCTTATCATGAGCTAATCTCATCTCGGTCTCGGCATTTATAATTAAATTGAGAAACACCTGCTGGAGTTGACCGGGGTCGGCGATGGTCATGGGTAAATCACGAGCCAGTTGGAGAGCAACCTTTATATTGCTGGATGCCAGCTCATAGGCTCGCAGGTCGAGTGTGGTATGTATAAGTTCGTTCATGTTGACGTATCTTTGCTCCGGCCTTGTCTGACGGGCGAAGACAAGCAGTTTTTTGACAATGCCGGCTACCCGCTGAGCACCTTCATTGATAATCTCCACATCTTGCCGCATATCCTTAAGGATATCTTTTCTGGCTAACAGCAGGTGAGCGTAGCCGATAACCCCGGTCAGTGGATTGTTTATCTCATGAGCGACACCCGAAGCCAGCTCACCGACAGAAGCCAAACGACTGGCGAGCTGAGCCTTCTGCTCCAGTTGCTTCCTTTCCT
Organism: Chloroflexota bacterium; assembly: GCA_016875875.1. NCBI lineage: Bacteria > Bacillati > Chloroflexota > Chloroflexota bacterium. The sequence goes on from VGOP01000001.1 coordinate 71,785, forward strand.
CTTCTGCCTTCTTGCGCTCGGAAAGGTCCCTGGTAAGGCCCCGAAAGCCAATTATCTCACCCTGCTCGTTTCGCAAAGGAAGGACCGATGTTTCGGAAAGATTTCGAGTTCCGTCCTTTTTGATGCTTATCCTATCAAACAATTTGATTGGCTCACCTGTACGATATACCTTATTGAATGCCTCAAACGCTCTTTGGGATTCCTCGGGTGGCGTGTACACCTTATAGTGCATCCCCATCAGCTCTTCTTTGGAATAGCCCAAGCGGCGACACAATGAATCGTTGAAGAAAGTGAATCTGCCGGCAAGGTCCATCTCAAAGTATGGCTCCTGCATTTCCTCCAGAACAGTCCGATATCTCTCCTCTGACTGCCTTAAAGCCTTCTCCATCTGTATGCGTTTGGTAACATCATGACTGACTCCACGAAAGCCGACAATCTCACCCTTCTTGTTTCGCAGAGGGAAAGCTGAGAGTTCACCCACTCCGGAACTGCCGTCTTTTCGGCCGAATTTAAAAGTGACGGCTCTGATTGACTGACCTTCCCGATATACCCGGTTAAAGGTCTTATAAATGTTTTCGGCATCATCACTAGCAATGATGGCCCGGAAGTTCATACCTATCAGCTCTTCTCTGGAATAGCCCAACTGACGACAGATAATATCGTTTACGAAGCTGAAATTGCCAGCCAGGCCAACTTCAAAATAATCATCCTGCATCTCCTCCAGTATAGTCCGGTACCTTTCCTCAGATTGCCTTAAATACTCATCCATCTGCATACGTTCGGTGACATCGCGGCCGACTCCCCGGAAGCCGATAATCTCACCTTTTTCATTTCGTATGGGAGTAACTGCGATTTCAACATGGCCTGTACTCCCGTCTTTCCGAACGGTTTTATAGGCGAGGTTGCTGATTGGCTTACCTGTTTGATAGACGTGATTGAATTTCTGATACACTATCTCCACATCTTCAGCAGAGGTGACGGCTCGATAGTTTATTCCCATCAGTTCACCGGGAGAATATCCCAGAACTTGATAGAATGAAGGATTGCCAAATGTAAAATTGCCGGCGAGGTCAACCTCAAAGTAAGCATCCTGTATCTCCTCCAATATAGTCCGATACCTCTCCTCTGACCGCCTTAAAGCTTCCTCCATCTGTACGCGTTCGGTAATATCACGACCGATTCCCCGAAAGCCGATTGCCTCGTCATTTTCATTCCGCGCAGGAAAAATTGAGAGTTCGCCAATCCTGTTACTGCCATCCCTTCGAACAGCTTGAAAGTGGAAATTTCTGACCGGCTGGCCCGTCTGATAGACCTTGTTGAAAGCCTTGAAGAGGTTTTGCTGTTCCTGCTCAGAGAAGATGGAACGGTAGCTCATTCCTGTTAGTTTCTCGCGTGAATGGTCCAGCAACTTCGCGCCTGTGTCGTTTACGGAGGTAAAAGTGCCAGCAAGGTCAACCTCATAGTAGCCCTCTTCTGTCTCCTCGAGAATAGTCCGATACCTCTCCTCCGACTGCCTTAAAGCTTCCTCCATCTGCATACGTTCGGTGACATCGCGGCCGACTCCACGAAAGCCGATTATCTCGCCATTCTCGTTTTGCATGGGGAAAGTTGAGAATTCACCCACTCCAAAACTGCCATCTTTTCGAACGATTTTGAAAGTAGAACCTCTGCTTGGCTGGCCTGTAAGATAGACCTGATTAAAGGACTTATAAACGTTTTCGACATCTTCACTAGGGAAGATGGCCCGGTAGTTCATTCCTATCATCTCTTCTCTGGAATACCCCATCTGGCGGCAATTGGCATCATTTACGAAGGTCCAATTGCCAGCCAGGTCAACTTCAAAGTAGTTATCCTGCATCTCGTCCAGTATAGTCCGATATCTTTCCTCTGATCGTCTCAGAGCTTCCTCCATCTGCGTATGTTCGGTAACATCATGGCTAACCCCGCGGAATCCAATCATCTCTCCCTTGTCATTTCGCTTTGGAAACACTGAGGTCTCGTTTAATCTTTTGCTCCCGTCCTTTCGGATAATTTCGTAATGCGTGTTTCTGATTGACTTACCTGTTCGGTAAACTTGATTGAATGTCTTGTACACTTTATCCACATCTCCAGCACTGGTATAGGCCCGATAATTCATCCCCATCATCTCTTTCTTGGAGTATCCTAGCAGGTGGCGTACTGCGTCATTGAAAGAAGTAAAATTGCCAGCAATATCTGTCTCCCAATAGCCTTCTTGAATGTCCTCCAAGATGGTCCGGTACTTCGCCTCTGACTGCCTTAAGGCTTCAACCGTCTGTGCGTGTTCGGTAACATCACGGCCGACTCCCCGAAAGCCGATTATCTCATCTTTTTCGTTTTTCAGAGGGAAAGCTGATATTTCAGCTAGCCCAGTACTGCCATCTTTTCGAGTCATTTTGAAAGTAATGCCTCTGCTTGGCTGGCCCGTAAGATAGATCTGATTAAAGGCCTTGTATACTTTATCTACATCTTCAGGGGCAGTATCAGCCCGATAATTCATTCCTATCAGCTCTTCACTGGAATACCCTAGATTGCGGCAGTGGGCTTCATTTGTGAAAGTAAAGTTACCGGCAAGATCAACCTCGAAGTAGCCATCTTTCATCTCCTCCATTATGGTCCGATATCTTTCCTCTGACTGTCTTAGGTTTGTTTTGGCTGCGTGGAGGTCCGTAATGTCGTGACTGTCCACAAGCACACCTGAAATAGTCCCGTCGATGTCGAAATAATGCTGGTAAGTAACGTCCATAAATCTACGTCCCAATGCGGGGTAATTAAACCACGACTGATAGCGTACTTGCTCGCCGGCAAAGGACCGGTCCAAATAGCCTTTAACGAGTTTGTCGAAGGTTTCAGGCCTTAAAAGCTCGCTGATGTGGTGTCCCACGATCTCTTCGCGTGACCTATTATATGCTCTAAGGTAGCTATCATTTACTGCTCGATAGATATAATTCCTGTCGACAAGTGACAAGAGGTCGGTGGTTGCGGAGGCTATGCGTTCCCATACATTAGAGGCCTCCTGCTTCCCCGTTGGTAATTTCTTTAACCTATCATCCTTTATCTTCACATTCCCTCCCTAGCTACATCTCACCTTGTACCAAATCTGTCCCTTTGCGCGATTTGAAAGACTTGTCCATATGTATGTTCAGAAAGCGTTTTTCTTTTCCTCCGCTTTTTTTAATTTAGGAATAAACCTCATAGTTTTTTTACCTTTGCTCTGGAGGTGCAGGACAATATCGACTATGACCGGGGCAAATTGTTTACCTTTACCCTTTTCCAGTTCGGAGCAGGCGGCTTCATCGGACATTGCCGGTCGATAAGGGCGGTCTGAGGTCATGGCATCATAGGCATCGGCTACGGCTAGAGCCATGGCTCCTTGCGACAATATATTAGTGTAGGCCTCAGCAACTGCTATGATGCTATTCCCTTGTGTCATTTGCTCGCCTGATAGCCCATCAGGGTAGCCGGTGCCATCATAGCGCTCGTGGTGATGTCTGACCATCTCCAATATTTCCTTATCTTCGACTATAGGGCTTAAGATGCGCTCACCTACTTCACAGTGGGACTTTACCAGCTCGAACTCTTCACTGGTGAGCTTGCCAGGCTTGTTTAAGATTAATTCGCTGACTCCTATCTTACCGACATCGTGAAGCAACCCGGCCAGCTTTATCTTCTCGGTCGTGCCTTTTGCTAGGGTTAATTCCCGGGCTACGGCCACGGCTATTTCTGTCACCCTCTCCGAGTGCCCGTGAGTATATTTGTCCTTGGCTTCTAGGGCGTAAGCTAGGGAGGTGGTGGAATTGAGAAACGACTGGCGTATTTTCTTGGTCTGTTCTGCAACTCTCTGTTCCAGATGAAGCTGATAGTCTCTGTTTTCAATCATCAATTTTCTTTTCTCCAGGGCTCTGTCCATGCTAATCGAGAGCACGTTTAGCTCAACGGGCTTGATGATGTAATCATAAGCACCTAGCCTCATCAGGTTTATAGCTGTCTGGATATCAGCTATGGCAGTTATCATGATGACGGCAATATCTGGATGCGTAGTTTTGATTTCCTGCAATACTTCGGGACCGGGCTTGCCTGGCATCATAATGTCCAGCAAAATCAGATCAACCTGGTCAGTTTTCACTAGTTTCAAGGCACTGTTACCATCAGGGGCGGTGAGGCAGTGGTAGCCATCATCGGTCAGCTTGCGGGAAAGGATTTCTCTTACCCGTATCTCATCATCCACGATTAAAATTTTTGCCTTGTTTTTGCTATTCATAACTCGTGCCCTTGCTTTCTGATAATAATCAATTCATGAGGGCTTGCCATGCCTCTGGCGCTCTTCTCGATGAGAGTATATGAAGGCCGGGATTGCCCTGGCGCTCTGTGTCTGGCGGTAGTCCTATTGCGTCATTGCTGTTCCTTTGTTTCTCGTTAGCCTGAACGAAGTGCAATTCAACATGTAGGGGCAGGTCTTTAGAACTGTCTGAAGTCTGAAGCGGATAGACCTGAAGTCCTATCACTTCATCATCTACAATAATCAAGATTTTTACTTTATTCATATCGTCGGCAGTCATTTTTCTGCAAGTGTCCTTTCAATTATGTCTATTAGCTCTATCGGAGTTAAAGGCTTGGGTAAATACGGTCTTCCAGATGAGACAAGGAAGTCATTGGTTTCCTTGCTCATTGTGTCGCCAGTGATGAATACAGTTTTATTAGCCATATCGGAGCGTTTCTGTTTCAAGGTCTCGTAGAGTTCTCTCCCGCCCAGTCCAGACATCTTAATGTCAGCTATAAGGAGGTCGTAGTCGTTTTCAGCCAGCTTGGTTAAAGCGGCTTTACCACTGGGTACGGTGTGCGCTTGGAGCCCGTTATTTGAGAGAATTCTGGCCACAATAGTGCAGATTGCTGGCTCATCATCCACAATCAATACATTCTTTGACATCATGTTTCACCTCCTACTGCCCTGTTTGGCCATTGACTGTCGGCTGCTGATTGAATGTATGGACAGCTTGTAGTATCTCATTATCAGTGAAAGGCTTAATCATTATCATAAAAGGGCCATGCTCCTTGGCTTTCTTGAGCAATTCGCTGTCCGGATAACCGGTGATGATGGCTATTGGTACCTGCTTGTCTATTTTCCTGATGCGTCGGAAAAGCTCGCTGCCATCAAGTTCAGGCATGGCCAAGTCAAGGAAAATCAAATCGAAGCGCTGTCTGTTGACAAGTTCCAGTGCCTCAAGACTGCTTACCATGGTCGTTACCTGGCAACCGTTTTTCTCCAGAGTGTCCCTGAAGAGTTGTCCGATAACGGCTTCATCGTCAACGACTAAGATGTGGGCTGACCTGCCCACCGTCTGCTGGAGTAGCCATTTATCGATCTGGTCTCTGTCGAATCGGAACTGCTTACCGATTTTAATCGCCGGTATCTCGCCCTTATTGGCCTTTCGTATCACTGTTGTGTGGTTTAGCTTGAGATATTTTGCTAGTTCTTGAGGAGTAAGCAATTCTTGCATATTGAAATGCCCCCTTTTGTGAGTCTGAAGTCATTATACGTCCTTACATGCATTTGTCAATACCTTCAATAACTTTGTAGTATAAAAATTGCATAAGAGCATTTTGGAGCATTTTACTGACAAATACGAAAATTAGGCAAAGCAGAGCAAGACGAGGCGGTTAGATATTACCAATGTGTGATGACTAATGTACTGGGTGTATAAAGCTGACTTGTTAGGATAGGTGAGCGATATTGAGCATTGCTCAGGAAGCTATGTGCCCAGTTCGCTGCGGACGCTGATGAAGGCAAGCAGATTGTCACGGGCGATCATGCCGATGATGGTGCCGTCTTTAACTACCGGAAGTTGATTGATGTTATTTTCCGTCAATATTCGCAGGACGGTGCCCAGGTCTTCATTGGGGCCCACTGACTTCAGATTAGCCAGGGGAGTCATGGCCTCCCCCACCGTTTTAGCAGGCCATTGTGTTCGAGGAACTGCCTTGATGTCGTGTATGGTAATGAGCCCGAGGACTTTATTGTGCTGTACCACGGGGAAGCAGCGGCGGCCGGAGGTCAGCATTTGCTCGTTTACCAGTTGCTGTATGGTGAGTTCTGGTTGTACAATCGGGCAATCCTGCGTCATCAGCTCGCTGACACGGTGCCCTTTGAGTATATCCTGAAGGGCTAGCTGGCGGTAGCTGCTGGCAGCGGCGTTTTCCAGAAACCAACCGATGAAAGCCAGCCATAGCCCGTTTATCCACTCACCGAAGAAAATCATCGCTATGCCGATGATGATAAGCAGGTAGCCAATTCCACGGCCCACGTTGGATGCTATCCGTGTGGCCTTGCGCAGGTCTTTGCTTCGCCACCATAATAGTGAACGGAACACCCGACCGCCATCGAGCGGGAAGCCGGGTATAATGTTGAAGCCAGCTAGGAAGATATTGATCCATCCAAGCCAGAAGCACATTGCCTTTATAAATTCAGGCACACTCGTTATCCAGTACCAAATTGCCAGGAATATGCCTCCCAGTGCCAGGCTGGTCAGTGGGCCGGCCAGAGCCATGCGCAGTTCAACCTGCGGCTGTTTGGGTTCTTCGACCATCTGAGATACACCGCCAAAGATAAAGAGGGTTATGGATTGGATTGGTATGCCTGCTGCCTGAGCTACCAGGCTATGCATCAGTTCATGGGCTAAAACAGAACCGAAGAACAGCAAGCTTGTCACCACGCCGGCGATTATTGAAGTGGCCAGGTTCCAGTGCGGGTAAGTAACCGAGAAATAGCCAGCTGTCAGTGACCAGACGACGAGTATGAAGATGATGAACCAGGAGTAATGTAACCTTAGAGGTATGCCGAATGCCTTGCCGATGGATATACCTTCCGTCAGCATATCAAATCACCTTTTCCGTAACTAAGATTATAACGGTCTTGGCTGGTCACAAGTCTAAGATTTCCCCTCCTTAGCCTTTAGAGCTTCCCTTTCTCTTTCCTCTAGTATGATTTTGGTAGTGAGTCGGGCGATCTCCCCAGTGAGTGTTGAGCATTTGTCTGGCAGTCCTGCTTTTATGGCTGCCTCCGTTTCAGCCGGGTCGTAAAAGTTAAAGAATCTGCCGGCAAGCCTTGTTTGGATGTCAGCGCATCGGCAGACACCATATTTTTCAATAAACCCGTCATATAGTTTTTTGGACAGGATGAGAGACTTTATCATTTTCCCACGTTTATTGAAGTCTTCCTTTTTTCTGCCAAAAAGATAACTTATGGCCATAGTGCCGCCAGAGAGGGCACCGCAATGCCCGTCTCCGGTTAGTCCGACTCCGTCAGCGAAACCAGTTGCGGCTCTGAAAACATCATCATTTTTAATGCCTAGCGTCTCAAATACAGCAGCAATAACACATTGGGCGCAATTACCGTTCTCCATCTCATATCTTTTGGCGTTTTCTAATACGCTGTTGAAAATCTCTTCTGTTGATTTTTCCATGTATTTGTCCCCTTATTTGAAGATTTGCTCCCAGATTGATATTCTATTTTGTTTTGTGATCGTCCGCTGTTTTTCTACTTGGACAGGGACTTCCCGGTATTTGATAATCTCTTTATACTTCGTCACTTGCTGTGTTTCAGTCCAACTCATGGCTAAATAGATGTAGCAGTCTTCTCCCCACATTACATTTTCTTGGAATCTGGCACGGTATTTACCTTGTGAGAGGGGCAAGTCGATAGAGCCTTGAGTACCAAAAGTCTCCCAGAGAATGCGGTTTGCGGCGGTGATGATTACAAAGCTGCCTGGAATAGGGTTTTCGAATTTGCCAACCAGCTGTGCACTAGGTTTATCAATGTTGAAAGGAACTATAATTCCGCTAGGGATGACTTTATAGAACCCGTCAGCGAAGACGTTGGTTTTTTCGTAGACCTCTTCGGCTGCATATGGCTCACTGACCGAATAGGTTTCCTGTCTCATTTCGGTGACGTAGTAGGTCTCAATAGTCTCGGTGGATATAACCTTGAGTGGTAGAGCAAAGACAAGGGCAATCAGTACAAAAGCGGTTATGATACCAGCAACAAGTGGCTTCCAATTGTTTGGCTTATCTTCCCAAGACTTCACGTTGACCTCTTAGAGATTGCTTTGGGGCTTATGCTGCTCACAATGAACAATAGGCGGTCTTACCCTGTGTTGATTTGGTTCGCGAGGTATAGCTTACCTCAGCCGCTTCTGGAAGACAAGTTTATTATCGCCAGGCGTGTAGAAGTCGGCAATGCAGCAGGCCAGTTCATAGCCTTGTGATTTATAGAAGTGCCTTGTTGTCTCGTATTCTGGCTTGGAGGATGTCTCAATGAGAGTTAGCCTGCCCCTGGTTTCTTTAATGTTGTCCTCGGCAAAAGTCAGCAGGGCTTTCCCTATGCCTTGGCTTTGTTGATCTGGGGCGACTGCCAACCAGTATATATCCCAGGTTCCTTCAGTCAGTGGTGTGGGCCCATAGCAAATATAGCCGACGATTGATGAATCGACTTCAGCTGCGAAGACATGGTATCCTGATCGAATCGGGTCGTGCAGATAGCTATCGAGAACTTCTTCGGCTACATCCACCTCGGTCGGCCTGAATTCCGGCATATTCCTTAACATCTGCATTATGGATGACTTGTCCTCGTCGGTCATTGGCCTGACTTTCAATTTCATTCTCATCTATGTTCTCTCAATGGCGAGTTGCACAATCTGTTCAATGAACTGGTTATATGTCATTCCGGCAGCTTGAGCTTGAAGTGCTGCACCGGCGTCAGGTGATATATCAGGATTGGGGTTTACCTCTATAACTTTTAGCTGGTCTTTGACATCCAGCCGAAAATCGACCCTGGCATAACCATGAGAACCCAGCAATCTGAAGGCGAGGAGGGCAGTCTGAGCGATGTGCTCTCGTAACTCCGTGCCTATTTCGGCCGGGCAAACGGCTTTGGTATGCTCGAAGTACACACTTTGTGGATCCCATTTGGCGGCAAAGGTGAGAATCCTGGGCATTTCAGATGGCAGGGAATAGACTATCTCGGAGATGGGCAAAGCTCTGGGTTCGCTGGTTCCTAGGACTGTGATGTTGAATTCACGGCCATCAACAAACTCCTCTACCAGTGCCCTTCTCCCGAAATGCTTGCTTATCTCTGCCACCTGCTTTTCCAGTGAGGCAAAGTCGTATACCACACTTTCCTCTGATATACCGTTGCTTCCGTCCTCTGCGTACGGTTTGACGATACAGGGGTAGTTCATATGAAACAAAGATATTGTCTTGGGGCCTAACAGCTGGTATTTGGGCGTGTCTACCCCTATTGCTGCTAGACGTGCCTTCGCCTTTGTTTTGTCTAGCCCCAGAGATAAGGCAGTTCCGGAGCAACCGGTGTATGTTAGGCCCTGCTCGGAAAGAAAATTGACTACGGCTGCCTCCGTTTCGGGATAGCCATCAAAGCCTTCGAAGAGATTGAAGACTAAATCTGCCTCTAATCCTTTGAGGCTGTCTCTAGCTGACTCGAGTGGTGGCAGCAGGGGTAGGCGAGCAACATGGTATCCAGATTCAGTCAGGGCTTGGTGTGCTGCATCCACTCCGTCGAGGATGGCGAGCGATGCTTTCCTTTCTACATTGGTTCTATAGAGGTCAGGGTTAGGCGTATTATAGATGATTGCTATTCTCGGACGCACTGCGGGTACCTTTGTAAGGCGGCATTGAGTATAGTTGAAATGAGAGCTTGATATGTCCAGCCCAGGTTGCTAGCCATAATAGACAGGTCGCTGCTCTTTGAGTTGAGCCCTGCCAGCGGATTTATCTCCAGAAAGTAAGGCACCCCTTGGGGGTTGAGTTTGAAGTCTAGCCTAGCAAAATCACGGCAGCCCAGTGACTTGAAAATCTTAAGGCTTGAATCTGTAATTTCTTCCAGGATTTCTGGCTCCAGCCGGGCAGGACACTCATAATCTACCAGTTGCTCCCATTCCCGTTTTATTTCGAGCGAGTATATAAAATAGGTATGTGTCTGTTTGGGCAAAACACGCATTACGCCCAGAACTGTTGGTGGTGAATTACCGACCATGCCAACCGTAACCTCATCACCAGCGATGAATTCCTCTACCATCACCGGTTGCTTGTAGTGCTCGAGAAGTTCTGTTGTTACTTCGGCTATTTGTACCGTAGTCTCTACCTTGGAGCCAAGGCGAATGCCCTTGCTTGAGCCTTCATAGGCTGGCTTTACAAAGGCGGGGAGTGGCAAGTCGTCACAGGTTATTTGTTTTAATTGCCTGTAATCTGTGATTAGCTGCCATTTTGGAGTGCGAACACCTGCCGCTGCCACCAGCCGTTTAGTCAGGGATTTGTCCAGGCAAATCGCCAGACACTGGGGATCTGAACCTGAATAAGGTATATCGAGCATTTCCAGAATGGAGGGCACCTGAGCCTCTCTGCTCTTGTAGTTACCCAGTCCTTCAGAGATGTTGAAAACGAAGTCGACGTTATTATGGAGGATATTGGTAATGAACTCTTTACCGCCACCCAGTTTGATTACCGAGTGCCCTAAGGACTCGAGGGTAGTAGCAAGAGCCTCCACTGTCTCTGGAGAGTCATACTCTTCGAGGGCATCCTCGGGACAGTTAGGGGTAGAGATGACAGTCTCTTTAAGGTCGTATGCGAGACCTATTTTCATTTCTGACTCTCACTGGCTGGAGTTGACGCTGTGTTTGGTTGAGACTATCGGAAAATAGATTATCAGCTAGCTCTGCTCCAGCAGTTGGTTCGGAGCCGGTTTTATCTCTAGGGTTCCGATACCAGACGAAGCGTCCCTGATAGTTTCTTAGTACCAACTCTTCTTTTGTTTGCGTCAACACATAGTTTGGCTGGAGAGGCACTTTGCCGCCACCTTCTGGCAGGTCTATGACGAAGGTGGGGATAGCCAGACCTGAGGTATGGCCACGCATACCCTCTATTATTTTGATTCCGGTTTCTACAGAGGTGCGTAGGTGTTCTGTTCCCTGAACCTCGTCGCATTGAAACAGATAGTAGGGGCGCACCTTTATCTTAAGGAGTTCATTACAGAGTTTCGTCTGTGTTTCTACGTTATCATTTATGCCACGAAGCAGTACAGACTGGTTGTTCACTGGAACACCGGCTCGTAGGAGACGGTCACAGGCAGCTGCTGATTCAGGTGTTATTTCACGGGGGTGGTTGAATTGAGTGTTAAGCCATATTGGCCCGTACTTTGACAGCATGCCACACAGTTCGTCATCTACGCGATGTGGCAGCACCACTGGGAATCGGGTGCCGATGCGGATTATTTCGACATGGTCTATTTGTCTCAATTTGGAGATAACGTCTTCCAATCGATGCGTAGAAAGAGTCAAAGGGTCACCGCCGGAGAGGATGACGTCTCTGATGGTCTTGTGCTTGCGGATGTAGTCCAGCATAGCCTTGATTTCACTCGGAGTGCGTACCCAGCCACCATTGTGCCATTCCCTTTTTCGCGTGCAGTGGCGACAAAACATTGGACAGATATCTGTGAGCACCATCAGTATCCTGTCCTGATAGCGGTGGACCAGTCCGGGGACCACGGAATCCCTTTTTTCTCCAAGAGGGTCTTCAAAACCTACACTGCCAAGCGTTATCTCTTTGAAAGAAGGTATTGCCTGTTTTCGGATAGGGTCATCTGGGTCGTATGTGTTAATTAGGGAGAGGTAGTAAGGTGTTACTGAAAGAGGATATTTTGTGGTTACTAGTTTAAGCTGAGTTTTTTCTTTAGCTGCAAGGGGAATTAGAGTGGATAGTTTCTCAACAGTGGTAATTCGGTTGCGAAACTGCCATTTCCAATCGTTCCAATTTTGCTCTGGTATAGGGACGGAGAGCCTGTATTCATTAATAACGGCCGTACCATCGGTAACGGCCATCCTACCTGGAGGTTCTTCTTCCTCTGCCACCACTTCATTTCTTGTGGTGGCGATGCCAGGAGGTTCTTCTTCCTCTGCTTGGTTTTTTATCGCTGTTGGTTTTGTCATCTATTGATTCTCCTCAACTTATTATATTAAAATGCTTAACAATTTATGAAACATCATAAATGAAATCCTTTTCATTAACACGCTAACATACTTTTCCCAATTTGTCAATATTTTTAGTGGGTTAAACTTGAACTTTTTAAGAAAGTGAATAAATCACAGTTTGACAAAAGTATGTATAATGCTTAAGATTTTTTGCCTGTGCTGAAACCCATCTAAAAGGGCAGTGCATATTTCAAGGTTGAATAGCGGTGTTTGTTTCAAGTGTGAGCTAGTTCTTTGGTATAAAAGGAGCGACTATGACAAGAGAAGCCAGCATTGTTTATTTCGATTCTCTCGGCCCTGACAACACGGAGGAGACGTTCAAGTTAGTCAAAGTCAGGGCCAAGGAGCTTGACATAAAGACAATTGTGGTAGCTTCAACGACGGGTGATACCGGGGTTAAGGCTGCCGAGGAGTTCAAGGGCTATAGAGTTGTTGTGGTATCCCACACGGCTGGCTTCACAGCTCCGGGCACGCAGGAACTTACTCCGGAAAACAGAAAAAAAATAGAGAAGCTGGGGGCGGAGATTTTCACCGGCGCTCATGCCTTCGGTGGTATATCTCATGCGGTAAGAAGAGCTTTTAACACACACGTTTTGGGAGATTTCATGGCTAATACGCTTAGGATGTTCGGTCAGGGGGTGAAGGTAGCCATTGAGATAAGTATTATGGCTACTGACGCTGGCCTTGTAAGCCCGGACGGAGAGGTCATAGCAATAGGGGGGACGGTAAGGGGGGCCGATACAGCTATCGTACTTAAGCCAGCCCACGCTCATGATGCCTTTTCCCTCAGGGTAAAGGAAATAATCTGCAAGCCACGACTCTAAGGCCCATTTTTCTGACTATCCGTCTGAGCGCAAGGCACTGGTGCATGGCGTGTGGTAATAAATAGCACTCGATATGGCAATTTCCGCGCTACCCATGATTGACAGGTATCTAAATGTCATGCTATTCTGCCTTCTCATAACAACAGGAAGGAGTGTCCTACGCTCATGAAATCGAAGAAAAAGGATAAACAGGCATCAAAAGAGGAATTGAAATTGGCACTCAATGTACCCAATGTTATAACCGCAGTGCGCGTGGTTATGGCTGGTATCATCGCTTGGCTCTTGTGGCAAGGAGAATTCCTGGCGGCGGGCATTTTAATCCTTATTGCCGCGGCTACTGACGGACTAGATGGCTTACTAGCCCGTAGACTTGGACAATCGAGCCTGGGTGGGTCACTTTTCGACCTGGTGGCTGACGAGATATTATTTATGCCCAGCCTAATATTGGCGATAGCCGCGGGACTGTTTTCAAGGGCAGACAGCCTGATGCCCTTAAATCCCTATCCCTACGCGGTGCTTGCGCTTGCCGGAGGAGTTGCGGTGCTTGCCGGCGTAGGCACATATCTTTGGAAACGCCGGAGTCGTAACATTGAGTTTCCCACTCCCACAGGGGTAGCCAAGGTTAACTTCTGGTTTTGGCTGGCACCACTGGTGGTAGCCGTTTTTGGTATCGGCCCTGGCTGGCTGCTTGCTGCCCTGATGTATTTAGCGATTATCTCGACTGTGCTCACATTCTATTCCTATCTTAAGAAGGGCAGCTATGTCTTTACTGACTGACCTTGCACCCAGTCTTGCTCGTTAGACTATCAATCTCTTGATTGCCAGCTTCAGTACTGAGCATCACTGCTAGCTAAAGGTCAACTCGTACTTTGAGGCCAAAGTTCTATAGCAGCTAGTTTGCTGTTACCAGACATAGTGACTGATTGTCAATCCGTCTTGAGTTGAAGGTAGTGAATTTACCAAAGCAACGCTATCACCAACTATAGTCTTCTTACGACCGGGTGATTTCTATGAGAAATTCGATGATGATACCAAGACTGCTTAGAAATTGCACTAGAGTAACCGCCGAAGAAGGAGCACAAATAGATATATGTCTACCAGTAGGCCACATATAATTATTGTCCAAGCCCACGCCGGAATTGGGCGTTGAGGATAAGATGGTGGTTGTGGTGCTGGTGGAGGCTGGGTCTGGAAGCAGAAGGTAGCACTCCAATCGCTGGGCACCGGCTCAATTGCCATGACTTGCCAGAAATAGGCAGTGCTGTAGTCCAATGTGACTACATAACTGTAGCTGGTGGTGGGCAATTCTGTCTCGACTACAACATCAGTCATCGCCGCATCTTTGGCTAGAACGAACTTGTATCTTTGTGTACCTTGGAATGGTGACCAGGAGAACGACGCTGGCTTGACCGGGCAATGGATACAGCCGTTATCCGGCGATAGCAACTGAAGACCATAATAAGGGTGGGTTGTAGGCAGGCCGGCCTGAACAGTAAAAATTTCCCGCCATGACCACGGGCTTTGGATGGCATCGCCTGTGGCCACATCTTGAACCATGACTCTCCAATAGTAAGAGTGACCGGCCTCGAGGGCAGGTACTGTCCAGTTATCGCTATTGGCATCAAGGACTGTACCGCCGCCGGGAGGTATGAACAACGCCGGAGCATCTAAGTCAGGTGGGATGTAAAACGGTCCACTCCAGGCACTACCTATATCGGCGACCAGTATGGCGAAATCTTCGTCCTTGGCTATCTGAATTCGATAGCCCCTGGATAAAGAACTCGGCTGCCATGTGAGGTTTATCTCGCTGGCTCTGCCGCTTACCGGGTCATATTTTACTGTAGCATTGGTTATCGGTGATGTGGGAGTGGGGCCGTTCCAGGCGAGGTCGTCTATATATCTCCAGACTCCGCCCTGGGGTGGATTATAGGGGCGCTGGTCAATGAGCCAGATGGTTATAGGCTCGCCGGATGATAAGCCGCCACATATTCTGAGCCTTGTGGTAGGGTCTGTGCCGAAGTTGACAAGTGGGTCAAGGCCGGCACCGGCCCATGCCCATCTGACATACGAGCCCCAGGCGTCAGAGAAATAGAAGTTGCCGCTTCGGGATATGGTTAAGCCGGTGGTGGGGGTTGGCCAGCCTTGCCCTCCCCACAGTGTTGCCCAATTATCTCTTTCAGGAATGGGCCAGGACCAGGTTCCACCGCCGTAGTAGATTGACCACTCATACATGCCGCCGGTGTTTATGGCAAAAATCTCCCCGTTGCTATTGTAGCCAGAATGGGCGACTACCAGCGTATTGCCTCTTGTGGGAAGCTGCTTGGTGATAGTGCTGAAGGTAGTGCCACCATCTGTGGAGTAAGCCACGTCATAGATGCCAACGCCTCCTCCGCCCACGACGATGTGTCCCTTGTCATTATCCGGTGTTAGCCCAATATAGGCGGTGGCGATGCTGTATCCGGTATCGAGTTCGGTAGGGACGACGGCATGGGATACCCAACCTGTTCCGCTGAAGATGAACTTCTGCACCAGGCCGTCAGGGCTAAGGATATACAAAGTGCTGCTATCCTCGGCTGCTATGTCCTGGACAGCGAGCCTGGGACTGATGATATTAGTCCAATAATCACCGAAGTCCGGCGACCACATTATCTTTTGTGTCCCCACGGCTGCCCATACCACCACCTGACCATCAGCTTTATCGCCCGCCAGTCTGAGAATGGCTAAATCGGTTTGACCGGAAGCACAGCGTTGGTCTGTGGTAGGCGTGCACAGCACGCGCTCCCAATAGGTGTCGACTGGTGAGCTCTGGCTGCGCCAAACGCTATCGAATCCAGAGCAGTCAACATTATCACTCACTGAAGCCAGATAGATAGTTGAGCAATCCGGAGATGGGGCTATGTCAGTGAACCGGCTGATTTTGGTATCTATCAAGGCAAGCTGGTTCCACGTTTCACCGTTGTTGCGAGTTATGGAGAAGGCTGATTCATCGAGGTCTTCACCGACAAGGTAGGGAATTGGCCAGTTGGCGCCGGCTACAAGAACTGCGCTACTGGCTGTTCCAGCGTAGGCGATTGAGCCGTCGGGTGACCAGGCAACTTGTGTGTTACCGTAGCCGGAGCCGGTGCAGTTGTCAGTGCCGGCAGCCCCAGTAAGTGGCTTCATGGCTGGATACCAGCATGGGATGGGGCAGGTGGTGGGTGAATCGGTAAACCAGGTCATCACAGTAGCTGAGCAGGGGTCGCCAAGAACTTCACCGGCAAGAAGCTTGCCTGACGCATAGGTGCCGTAGCAGGAGATGCTGGAAATCCTCTTGGTTGTAGTGGCGGACATCAATTGATATATCATGGTGTCATCGATGCGGTAAATGCCACCATTACCGGTGGCTCCAGCGTCGTCGACGCTGATATAGTAGCGGCGCAGGCTAAGTGCTTGGCCTGAAAAGTCGATAGGTAGCTCTAAGTCGGCGCCGATGACCTGGTTTGCTGTGGGTGAGGTACCTGGAGCTCCTGCGGTGATTTCTGGCGGAGAGCCACCGTAGACCGTAGTCCAGTTGGTGGTATTGTTATCCAAGTCGTGAATGCCGGCATTAAGATAAGTGCCGGTTGCGTCTGTGTAGACAATGGCTATGATGGCATCGCCGGGGTAGTTGGGCGAGAATTTCAGGGACAATATATCGCCGGTGAAGCCCTGATTAATCCAGGTATCATACTCAGGTGCCTTTAGAATCCAAATGGTGCCGCCGCCAGCTCCGGTACGGGTGGCAATGGCGATATCGCGGCTGCCGTAGCTCATAGAGATATCAATGGCGCTTATGTTGCTGGCTGCAGGGCAATTCGTATTCTGCCATTCAGTGCCCCCGTTCTTCGATACCCAAACGCTTCGAGGCAGAATACTGGCGCTGTCGTTAGCAATAGCGGCGACAAAATTGATGTCGTCTGGAGCTACGGCTACATTCCACACGTGAAAGTTAGCTTGCTCAGCTGGCGTCATTGCTTGGTAAAGGTACCGGCTAATAGTATCGCTCCAGGATGCGCCGCTATTCGTTGATTTGTAGAGGGCTCTGCTGCCATTACCATTGTTTGGATTCGCAATATCCACGGCGTAAAAGGTCTTGCCGTCTGAACCGATTACGATACGATTGACCTCGCAGGGACTGACGATATCATTGCTGTCGGGAAGCGCTCCTGGTGTGTTGATGCGAGTCCATCTAAGTGACTCCGAGTCTGCTGAAACTGGCTTTGGGCTAGTGGCCAGCAGCATATTGCCCAGTATCGATGAGATAATGAAAAGACACGTGATGGAAGCTCGCCTTATCTTCATGTCCTTCTCTCGACTGTGATAAGCCGAAGGCCTTCTTATTTCGAGGTGCCGAAAATCTCGGGATGAAGCAGCCTTGCTACCTCCTCCAGGCCATCAGCTATTCTGGGGCCGGGGCGCTCAATCAGGTTAGCATCGCTTATTTTAAACACGCGGTTGTTGCGCATCGCATCTACATCTGCCAGCCGAGTTTCCTTCTTTATATTGTTGTATATCAGGTCTCCGGTTGTGCCCATGCCGCTGACTATGATGACCTGAGGGTCCTTCTGGATAATCGCCTCCAGTGAGACGACTCGTGATTTCTCGAAGTCGGCGGCAAAAACGTTAATTCCTCCAGCCTTCCAGATGAGGTCATTAATGAAGGTTTCACGCCCCATTGTCCAGATTGGGTCATGCCACACAACGTAGAGGACTCTAAGGCGCTGTTCCGGAGTTAACGTAGCCGTTTTCGACACCACTGCTTGTATTCTCTCGGTTAAACTGTCAACCAACCTTTCGGCTGCTTTGCTCTTTCCATTAACCTGTCCCACCAACTTGATATCGTTCAGCACGGTATCCAAGGACTTGGCTGATGTAACGATGACTGTAAGTCCTAGGTTCTCCATAGCCGGAAGCGCCGTCTTTTCGTGGATCGCTTCGGCAAGAATAAGGTCTGGTTGGACTGAGACAACTTTTTCTAGGTTGGGTGTGGTATAGCTAGCTACTCGTGGCTTGGATTTAGCTGCTTCTGGATAGTCGCAGTAGTCGGTGGTACCTACAAGCTTGTCTTCGAGCCCTAGGGCATAAAGGATCTCGGTATTGCTCGGAGCCAAGGACACAATCCGTTGGGGAAGTTGCGCAATTTGTACTTTCCTGCCCAGGTCATCGACGACAGTTAAAGGGAATTGTGGTAACTCTTCAGGTGGTGGTTCAGGCTTGTCCTGTGGTACTTGTATTTCAACAGGTGGTGAGGGTGGTGGTTTGGTCTCCGTAGGTGGAGATGGAGTGGCGCAAGCAGCACAGCAAATCAAGCCAAGCGTGACTGCCAGGTACAATAAATGATTGATGCGTTCTTTCATTTCAGGCCTCCTCCGTAAAAAAACCCCCCATGCTCCCGAGAGCAGGGGGATTTCTCAAAATAACAAATCCCACCCCCTTACTCCGCGGAGGCAGATAGTACTACAGGGCAGGCGTTCTGACTTTCACAGTAGGCGGGACTGTGCCGGAGTTCCACCGGCTTGCTCTCCAATTAAGCCCCCCGTCACCTGGGGGCACCCTGACTACTATTATTATTTGATTGAGGAAAGTATAGCAAACGACGGGAAAAAGAGTCAATGGTTTAATTTGTGGCAAAAGCTTCTAAATTTTAATCTGCAATTGATTTGTTGGATGACTAATGCTCCTTTCGTCCTTGTCTTAGGAAGTAGTAAAATAGGGGGTGGGTGGAATATGCCTATAACTCCCCTGAGGCGGCAATATCTTAAAATCAAGCAGCGCTATCCCCATACCATAGTCTTTTTCCGGCTGGGCGATTTCTACGAGACCTTTGACGATGATGCCAGAACCACGGCAAGAGAACTGGAAATCACCCTGACTTCCAGGGAAATGGGAAAGGGGCAGCGCGTGCCTCTGGCTGGTATTCCTTACCATGCGCTGGACAACTACCTGGCTAAGCTCATCGGCAAGGGCTATAAGGTAGCTATCTGCGAGCAGATGACACCGCCGGGCAAAGGGCTGGTGGAGCGCGATGTCATCCGCGTGGTGACGCCGGGTACGGTGGTAGAGCCCGGACTTCTAACGGACAAGAGCAATAACTATCTGGTCAGCCTGGTTATCGACGGCGATGAGGCAGGCATCTCTTATGTGGACATAACCACCGGCGAGTTCGCTACGGCACAGCTTGCCTTGAGTCAGGTTTCCGACGAGCTGGAGCGCCTGCACCCGGCTGAGCTTTTGCTTCCCGAAAATCTGGATGGTAGCCTGCTGACACTGCCGCCATCGGTAACCCGTCTCGATGATTACTTTTTTGACCTGGAGACCGCAGCTCAGGTTTTAATCGACCATTTTGCCGTGGCTTCACTTGAAGGTTATGGCTGCGCTCACCTGCCTCTGGCTGTCAGGGCTGCCGGTGCCATCATTCATTATCTTCAGGAGAACCAGAAGTCAGCGCTGGGGCAACTGGACCACCTGGCTACCTATGCCACTCAATCCTTTATGGTACTCGATGCCCATACCCGTAACAATCTTGAGCTTTTCACCTCAGCTCGCTGGGGAGCCACCTCCGGCTCGCTATTCTCTGTAATCGATTTAACCCAAACGGCTATGGGAGGCAGGTTGCTCAAGAAATGGCTGGGACAGCCGCTGCTTGACATAAAGCAATTGAATAGTCGGCAGGAGGCCGTGACCTGGTTCTACCAGAACACGCTGATCAGGCGTAATATCATGTCCCTTCTTGGTGATATCGCTGACCTGGAGCGATTGGTCAATCGCGTCAGGGGTGGTATAGCCACACCCAGGGATTTGGTTGCCCTGCGTTCCAGCCTGGAGAAGCTGGCTGAGGTGAAGACGGAGATAGAAGGCAGCGAAGGTTTCCCCGCCTGGCTCAGCTCTGAATTGAAGCCCTGCCCCGATGTGGTGAGCTTAATCGAGAGAGCGATTGTCGACGAGCCTGCGGCTACACTGGAGCGAGGTGGTGTTGTAAGGGCTGGCTTTTCTAAAGAGCTGGACGAAATTCGGCAGGCGTCATCGGAGGCTAAAAGCTACCTGGCGAACCTGGAACGAAAGGAGCGGGAGTGCACCGGCATTAAGAACTTAAAGGTAGGCTATAACCGGGTGTTCGGCTATTACATAGAGGTGTCCAAGTCCAACCTTGAATCGGTGCCGGAAAGCTATATTCGAAAACAGACATTAACCGGTGGCGAGCGCTTCTTCACACCGGAGCTTAAAGAATATGAATCGTTAATACTCAACGCGCAGGACAGGATAGTCGAGCTTGAAACGGCGATTTTCCGGCAGGTGTGCCAGCAGATAGCCGGCTATGGAGAGCAGATACTATCTTCGGCAAAGGCTCTGGCTGAGATTGATGTCTTTTCCAGTCTGGCTGAGGCAGCGGTCAGGCACGGGTATGTCAGGCCGGAGTTGACCGCCGAGGATGCCATAACCATCAGGGGCGGACGGCATCCGGTGGTGGAGAGAAGCCTGGGCAGCGGCGGCTTTATACCTAACGATGCTTACCTGTGCAATAAAGATACACAGCTCATTATACTTACCGGTCCTAACATGTCGGGCAAGTCCACCTACTTGAAGCAGGTGGCGCTGATTGTGCTCCTGGCTCAAATCGGCAGCTTCGTTCCGGCTGATTCAGCCAGCATAGGCATCGTTGACCGCATCTTTACCCGAATTGGTGCCCAGGAGGACCTGGCTGCCGGCCAATCGACGTTTATGGTGGAGATGGTGGAAGCCGCCAATATTTTAAACAACGCCACTGCAAAGTCGCTGATTATACTGGACGAAATCGGGCGGGGGACGAGCACCTACGATGGGCTTTCCATTGCCTGGGCGGTGGCCGAGTTCATACACAATCACCCCAGGCTCAGGGCAAAGACCCTTTTTGCCACCCACTATCACGAGCTTGTGGAGCTGGCAGGCTTTCTGTCCCGGGTCAAGAACTTCAACGTGGCGGTGACTGAAGAGGAGGGCAAGGTTATTTTCCTGCGCAAAGTAGTCCCTGGCGGAGCCGATAAGAGCTACGGCATACACGTGGCGCAACTGGCGGGGCTGCCGGCATCGGTGGTGCACCGGGCTGAGGAGATTCTGGCGAAGTTGGAAAGCGACCAGCCCCGGCAAAAGCAGGCTAAAGCCGTGCGACCCAAGAAGGAATCGCCTCCGCAGCTTGCGATGTTTGGTGATAAATCGCCGCTGATTGAGGAAATCAGCCAGCTCGATGTCGACTCCATGTCTCCCCTCGAAGCCATCACCAGGCTCTACGAGCTGAAGCGGAAGGCGAAAGGTGCTGATTCTCAATAGGTTTATGGGTGCTTGAGACGGTCACCCGTAGGTGGGTGGTGCTTGGGAAAACGGCTTAATAGATTGCTATTGGGCTTATTTGCAGTGTGTTTGTATTAGGATCCCAGCTTAGTACTTTGCCGAGGCAAGTTATTTTTGCTCTTTTATGTTTCGCGAAGGCATTACATCCCGATGGAGTTATAGATTCTTTTGCACAATTTATTTGGATAGCTGCTTTGTTTTCTTCTTGGGAGAGGTATTTGCTTAGCGGATGCTCATATTGAAGACGTTGATACTCGGTTTCCTCTGTATTCATCGCAATTACTTCGCATTTGATGGCTATGTATCCACTTGCATTTTCTAGTCTCTTAATATTTTGAGAGGCTAACTTCTCCATCTTTTTTGCTAATAACCTGCGCATAGTTTCTTCAGGTATATCAAGACCACTGTCTCTGATCTCGTTTACCGTATTTTCAGCTTGTTGAATCAAGGCTTCATCACTTTCAAAATCCTCTAATGCAAATGTGACTTGACTTTTATCGAATAAATAACGTTCAATTTCATTGTATTGTAATGATAAATGTTGCTTCACACTATACGTCGTAGTTTTTTCATCCGCTGCCTCTTGATGATATTCGGGTTCAACTATTTTTAATTTAGCGGATATTCCTTTCTTGCTTCCTTTTAATCGTTTTGTTTGAATCTGCTCTGCCGTAATGCCTCCAGCGATTTGTGGATATAAATCTTTAATTTGACTCTCATCAAGATAATAAAATGTTTTTAGGCCAGTCGATTGTATTTCTCGCTTCTTCTTTTCAGCAATGCTGTCATTAAGAACTTTAGAATGTTTGTCTAAATCTTCCCACAGTTGTTCACGCGAATATCGGCTTCGTATTACGATGCTTCTCTGGATAAAAAAAGTAAATACAATGGCCATTGCTGCTGTAATGACTAGTGTTGTAGAAATTAATAAAATAGATGAAGATTCCATAATATAGACTCACCACGCCATTCCATTATGCGTATATTGACTTACCACATTGTTAATTATACCACTTTGGACTAGTGTTTCAACACTAATGCCTTCTGTTTTTAGGTGCCACCCCCACGGGTGGCACTACTTTGATATGATTCTTAGCGGAGGCAGACGTAGTTGCTGTGTGCAGATTGCCACGTCCTTCTGCGGAAGGACTCGCAATGACAGGGTGAAAAAAGTTGACGCTAAGAGTTCAGATAGTCAATAATTAGCCCACATTTCGATGAATGTAGTGAGGGGATTTTTCTCAGGCGTTTTTGGTTTTCTGCTGCTCGACGTCTTAGTGCTTCTGGGACTCGTCATCTCCTTGAACCTGACCATTCTCAATCCCGACTTTGTTACGGATGAGCTTGAGAAATTGGATGTCTATCCGGTGGTAATTGAGCAGGCAAAAACACTGATACCAGGTCAGCAGTATATCGATACTGAGACCGTAGATGAGTTGGTCACTGAGCTCACGCCATGGTTCGAGGAGCAGGCTGACAAAGTTATCCGCGACGTTTACGCATACCTCAAGGAAAACCGGGAGCTAAACGTTATTATTTCCCTTGAGCCGGTGAGGGCTGCGGTCAAGGAAAAAGTAAGCGAGGCTGTGCTTCAGTTGCTACCTCCAGAGCTACAGGGCGCTTTACAAGGCCAGATAGATGCCTATATGTCACAAATATACGCCGGGATTGACAATGTTATACCTTCAAGCTTTGTGCTTAGTGAGACGGCTGTAGGTTCGCAAGTGATGGCACAGCTTGAGCAGGTCAGGAGGATTATAGGTTATGTAGACTTGGCCTATAAGGCTATGATTGTCTTAGCTGTTCTGTTGGTCTTGCTGATAGCTCTGGTGCACTGGTGGCAGCCGAAGCCGATTACGCGGTCTATCGGCATAACCTTCATTCTTGTCGGTGTGGCTTGTATTTTAGGCTCGCTGCTTGATGTATTGATTAGTCAGGTCCTTAGCCGCCTTGTCGGTGAATCGAGCATATTACTTGGGCTTCAGTCGAAGTTACCTCAGTTGGCTGCTGATATTGTGGCTCCCATGAGGATGTATGGCATTGGTTTTCTCAGCGCTGGGATAGTGTTAGTTGTAATCTCGGTTGTTTTCAGGACACCAGAGGCAAATCCTTACACGAGAAATGATAATAGGCTATAAAAAGGAGGGAAAATATGAAAGTCAACGAAGACACGTGGCAGTTCTACCAGAAGCATCTGGGCTATACCGATGCAGAAATGAAGAAATTCAGGGAGAATCCGAGAAACGAAGATATTATTTCCAAAGCGCCGGCATTGATGAATAACACAATCGTTATAGAGGTGGTGGATTCGCATGGGTGCAATAGCCAGCATAAGGTTGGTGATAAATTCTACTTTGACGGGTCAGGCAACTTGTTAACCAAGCTCTGCCCCAAGAGAATTTGCATCGCCGCTTTGGGCGCGATGGGAGGGTTAATTCAGGTATCAGGTGAGCTTTGTTATGCTGGCGTTGACCCGAACGAGATGCGATTTAAGAGGGCAGGTTGCTCCGACGTGGGATTGCAATGTGGGGGATGGGGACGCATTGTTATGGAATTGCGAGTTGAAGAGCGCAAAAGATAGTAAGTTGTGAGGATGTAGAGTATAAAGTGGCGCCTGCCCTGATATTGGCTGGCACAGGCCATAGCTGGCTCTATTATCATGATGGCTGCAGTGCGCATACTGGCTGCATCATCACCCTACTCTTTAGCGATAAGGATATCGGGGATACCAGCTTTTGACATCGTCTTCACCAGGGCTGGCAAGTGATTCCAGGAAGTAGCTCAGCGGCTTGCCCAGTATCTCTGCGATTTGCTCCAAACTGGCGAGATAAAGTCGCCTTTTGCCCAGCTCGTAGTTTGATAGGGCCGCCTGTGTACAGCCTAGCCTGGCTGCTAGTTCCTCCTGGGTGAGACCAAGTTCCTTTCTGGTCTGCTGAATTCTCATACCGATGCTGCGGTCGGCCATATTTGAATTCTATCACAGTTTGTAATATTTGGCTAAAAATCGACAATAAATATAACATAATGTTATATTTTGTATTGACAAGCCTGTCATGCTCTGTTATGCTGGAAATAACAAAACGTTATTAAGGGAGGAAGCGAAATGAAAGTCAGCGAAGATGAATGGAAAGTTTTGCAGAGGCACCTGGGTTACACTGATAAAGAAATGGAGCAGTTTAAAAAGGACCCCCGAAATGTAGATGTTCTTTCCAAGACTAATGCGTTGTTAAGCAAGACGTTCATTGCCGAGGTGGTGGAGGCACACGGGTGTGATAGCCAGCATAAGGTGGGTGATAAATTTTATATAGGCGGACATGGCAATCTTATCACCAAACTCTGCCCCAAGAAGGTCTGCCTCTTCGCCTTAATGCCACTGGCAACGTTAATTTACACAGCAAATGAGTTAATATATGCCGGTGTGGACCCTAATGAGATGCGCTTCAAACGGGTAGGCTGCTCCGATGTCGGCCTGCAATGTGGTGGCTGGGGCCATATTGTTATGGAACTACGAGCGGAAGAGCGCAAGAAAGAGTGAAAAAGGAGGTGAAAAATATGTCAGAACCCGTGACAGTTACACAGGATAACAGGATAGCAAAACTAATTCTAAACCGACCGGCAGTATTCAACGCTTTCGATCATGATATGATTGAGCATTTCACGCGCCACGTTGTTGCCCTTGCTGTAGATAACACTGTACGAGGTGTAGTGATCTCGGGCGAGGGCAAAGGCTTTTGTGCCGGCGGTGATTTGAAATGGGTATCCGAGTTTCCGCTCGGTCCTTCTGCAGCCTTTCACAAGTTGGCGGCGAGTTTCCATCAGGCAATACTGGAGATTCGCCGGATGCCTAAACCAGTTATAGCAGCCATCAACGGAGCTGCAGCCGGCGGTGGTTTCTCATTGGCGCTAGCTTGCGATTTCCGTGTCATGGCTCGGTCTGCTACTCTGAGACAAGCCTATACCTCAAACGGACTTTGTGTCGATGGTGGAGGCACATTCACGCTTCCGAGGCTTGTAGGCCTCGCCCGCGCTCTAGAAATCGTTGGGTTTGACGCTCCAATTTCCTCTGAGAAGGCAGTGGCTTGGGGGCTAGTAAACAAGGTTGTAGATGACGGGCAGGCACTGGAAGAAGCAATGAATATGGCTCACGAATTGAGTAAGGGCTCACTCAATTCCTTTGGGTGGTCGAAACAGCTGCTTACAGATTCATTCAATAGTGCCTTCGAGACACACATCGAGCGAGAGCGATTTGGACTTCGCAGCTGTGCTGAGCACCCAGACGGAAAAGAAGGATTGAAGGCTTTCGTAGACAAACGCAAACCCGTTTTTCAGAGTTAAATATCAATTTTCCAAACGAACATCGCTGTTTAATGTTATGTTCTTTGATTTAAGATTAAGTGGTGGCAGAATAGTAAACGCGAGAAAAAAGGAGGTAGGGAATGGAGAACGCTAAACCGAAGATTGGCTGGCTTTGTGCTTTTGCCCCGGAGGAGATAGCTATGGCTGCCGGTCTTTTTCCCATGCGGCTCAGCGGAGGTGGTGAATCAGCCGCGGTGGCTGATGCCTATATATATTCCAACTTATGTCCTTACGTTAAAAGCATTTTAGCACTTGGGCTTAATGGTGAAACTAAGCATCTAGATGGGCTGGTCTTTGTCAGGTCGTGTGATGGCATGCACCGCTTGTATGATGTGTGGAGGTCATATGTCGGCACTCGCTTTGCCTATATGCTGGAGGTGCCTAAGAACCAGGACGAGGCTGCTGTAGAATATTTTGCTGGCCAGTTACGCAAGTTTGCACGTGCCCTGGAGCAGGAATTCGGGAAAGAAATAACGTTGGAGTCGCTTAACAAGGCTATCAAGACAACTAACCAGATGCGCACGCAGATGCAACACATTTATCAGCTTCAGCGCAAGCTACCGCTGCCTCTATCCGGGAGTGAGGTATTCCAGCTTGGACTTGAGGGACTGAGTATGGACAAGAAGTCCTTTATTGCAAAGTTGAAGAAGTATTATAGTGATGCTAGAAGTTTGGCAAAACAACGTGGGAAAGAAAGTAAAGCCCGTGTGCTTGTCAGTGGCAATGTGATAGACCGTCCTGACCTATTTAATATCATCGAAGCTGCTGGAGCCGACGTAGCTGCTGCTGATTTATGTACTGCTCTGCGCTATTTCGGGCACCTGGTGGATGAAGACAGCGGCGACCCATATCTGGCTCTGGCACACGGGTATCTTAGTAAACTCCGCTGTGCCCGCATGACTGGCCTGAATGAGCGCCTTACCGAAATAAGGGAGCTGGTAGATGCTTATGCGGTTGATGGTGTTGTCTACACCTCGGTCAAGTTTTGTGACCAGCATCTAGCTGATGCGCCATACTTTGTGGAAAAATTGAAAGATGAAGGAGTGGCGGTGCTGTTTTTGGAAAACGACTATACGTGGGGGACCCGTGGTCAGCTCACGACCAGGGTGGAGGCCTTTGTCGAAATGCTGGACAGCCGAAGGAGGTAAAAATATGCTCAAGAGTTTCTATGAAGGAATGAAGAAATCGGCGGAGGAAGAGTGCCAGAAGAGGCCCCGTGCCTGGTTGATGTATGTCATACAAATGACATCAACCTTGCTCAAAGCTTTTGAGGATGATGCGAAGGTGGTGTGGACCACCTACTACTCGTTCCCAATGGAGCTTTTGGCAGCTTTTGATGTTGTTCCCTTTGACTTTGAAATCGGCTGCAATCTCCTCCCCGGTGTTGACCCTAAGGGCTGTGTTGACATCATGACTAAAGCTGAGGACAGGGGTTATTCTATCGACCTCTGTTCTTTTCATCGCCTGGCGCTAGGCAGCTATTTCCTGGGCTATTTTCCCAAAGCCGACCTTTTGCTTACCACCTCACACTTCTGCGACGGTAAGACTAAAGCTAACCAAATTTTTGCCCAGTATTATGGTAAAGAGGCCATGATGCTCGATGTCCCCAATGAGCTCAGCAAGGAATCAGTGGCCTATGTCTCTAATCAGCTACAAGGTATTGCTCACAAACTCGAAGAGGTGAGTGGTCACAAACTTGATTTTGACCGGCTGCAAGAGTGTGTTAGAGCCTCGAACCGCGCGCGTATTGCCTACGGGCGGCTTGGTGAACTGTGGAAAACAAAACCATTCCCCTGGGATGGTTCCCGGCTATGCAACCTCTCCATTATCGGAAACATGTTCTCGGGAACGCCATTCCAGGAGCAGCTTTACCTGAAGATAATCGAGGAATGCCAACAGAGGATGGCGGAAGGCAAGGTGGCACCAGAGGAGTTCCGTGTGCTCTGGCTGGCCTGGTTTCCGGCACAGCGTACAAACATCAACGAAATCTTCCGCAAAAACAAAGTGAGCATTGTAATGTCTGAACTGGCCAGAGTGTACTGGGATGAGCTTGATGAGGCAAATCCTTTCGAGGGAATGGCACTGCGGTGTCTGAAGAATCCCTATGTAGGTTCCATTGAGCAGCGGCTGAATGGTGTGCTTCAACTAGTGGACGAATATGATGTTAATGGCGCGATTCATTTCTCTACCACTGCCTGTCGCCATGCCAATGCTTCTGTCCGTGTGATCAATGATGCTCTGATTTCGAGAGGTATCCCCTTCCTTGACCTAGATGGTGACATGAGTGACATGCGGGGGTACTCGGCAGAAAGAACACGCTCTTTTCTGGAGACTTTTATCGAGGTGATGGCGGCGAGGAAGTAAGGCGAGTAGCCGTTGAAGAACGCGCTCACTTCTCCCTTTTGTTCTAGTCCAAAAGGCTACTTGATTACACCTGGAATGTTTTCTTTAGCTTTAATCACTCTGAGGCAACCTTTGACTAGAGCTATAGCTTAAAAAGTGCTATAGTTATTTCATTTATGGAGTCTAGTTTTAAGGTTATTGCTTCAGGTAGTGTTACCTCTCCACAAGGCTTTCTGGCTGGGGCAGTTAAAGCAAACATAAAGAGCCGAGAGAAACTGGACTTGGCTATATTGTGCTCCGAGAAGCCGTGTGTAGCTGCTGGTGTCTTTACTACTAATGCCATTAAAGCAGCGCCGGTAACTCTTTCTCAGAAGCATTTAAAAGCCAGGAAGGCTCAGGCGGTTGTGATTAATTCAGGCTGTGCCAACGCCTGCACTGGCGATTCGGGCATGGCCGATGCTGTTGAGATGACACGGTCAGTGGCTGAGAAGCTGGGGCTGTCAACGGAGGATGTTTTGGTTGCCAGTACTGGCGTGATTGGGGTACCACTGCCTGTGGAGCGAATCCGAGCGGGTATTAGCCAGATTGCCCTCACGAGGGATGGGGGGCATGAGCTAGCCAGGGCGATGATGACCACTGATACTTTTCCTAAAGAGACGGCTATATCCGTTGAATCGGGGTTAGGTAGCTTCACCATTGGTGGTGTAGCGAAAGGGGCGGGGATGATACATCCCAATATGGCTACCATGCTTTGCTTTCTGACTACTGATGCGACTGTGGATGCTCGTTTCCTGCAATCGGCGTTGCAAAAAGCAGTGGATGTTTCATTTAATATGATTACGGTTGATGGCGATACCAGCCCCAGCGACACTGTGGTGATTTTGGCTAATGGTTTGGCTAAAACGGAGACTATAAACGAAGGTAACGGCGAACTCTTTCAAAAAGCTTTAGACAAGGTTTGTCTTTATCTGGCTAAATGTGTGGCTCGAGATGGTGAAGGTGCCACCAAGCTCATAGAGGTTAATGTAGATGGTGCCCTCGACGAAGCGCAAGCCCGCTTGGCAGCTCGTATCGTAGCTAGCTCGCCACTGGTTAAGGCGGCTATTCATGGCAATGACCCTAATTGGGGGCGTGTTGTGGCAGCACTCGGACGTAGTGGAGCAAAAGTAAATGAGAGGAAGTTAGATGTTTATTTGAATGACTTTTGTGTCATGAAACAAGGTTCCCCTGTGCCTTTTGACAAGCAGGAGGTGAGCACTAGTTTAGCTGGTAAGGAAGTATTGATGAAATTGTGCCTTAACCTCGGTGAGGGTAAAGCTGTGGCGTGGGGGTGCGACCTATCTGAAGAATATGTTACTATAAATAGCGATTATACAAGTTAGTTACTAGTGCGAGATACGAACGAATGAACCCCCTGGCTATCAAGATTGGTGGCAGCACTTTTGGCAGCACTGATACCACGGTTGAAGACCTAGTGACGCTGCAGAAAAAAGGCGTGCCATTGGTAGTGATTCACGGTGGTGCTAATGCCGTGTCTGGCTGGCTGGCGCGATTGGGCGTACCCACCAACTTTGTTCGCGGCTTGAGGATAACTGATTTAGAGACATTGAGGGTGGTTACCGCGGTACTGGCCGGCTTGGTCAACAAGGAGCTGGTATCAGCCATCTGGAGATTAGGTGGTAAAGCCGTAGGCCTGAGCGGTGCTGATGGCGGCTTAATTTTGGCGAAAAACAAAACACCGGAGCTAGGATATACCGGGGAAGAACTGAAAGTTAACGTCGCTGTAGTAGAGATATTACTGAAGGCTGGCTATATACCGGTCATAGCACCGGTAAGCCTTGGCTTGCTGGAAGGCTCGGATATTGATACTAATTTACTTAATGTTAATGGTGATACTGCCGCCGGTGAAATTGCTGCTGCTCTGAAGGCGGAAAAACTTATTTTTCTCACCGATGTCATGGGCCTTTATGATAGCTCCAAGAATCTCATCCGCAAATTAAGCCCACAGGATGCCAAGGAATTGGTTGTCTCCGGTGTGGCTTCGGGTGGGATGGTTGCCAAAATTGAGGCTTGTCTCCTAGCCCTGGCTAAGATACCGATAACTCGAATTATTGATGGCAGGATACCTCACGCTTTGCTCGATGAGGTTGAAGGCAAAGGTGATGGCACTACAATAGGTTGGTGAAATGGAAAACTGGCAGGAACTAGAACAGAAATTGTTCATGCGGACAATCAAACGCTTGCCGGTCACCCTGGTTCGAGGTAAAGGCGCTCGAGTTTGGGATGCCGAGGGCAAGGAGTACCTTGATTTTGTTGCCGGCGCGGCGGTTAACAGTTTGGGGCATTGCCATCCGGTGATTGTCAAGGCATTGACGGAGCAGGCTCAAACTCTTATTCATACATCAAATCTGTTCTACACTGTTCCCCAAGTACAACTGGCCAAATTATTGGTTGATAATAGTTGCCTTGACCGGGTTTTCTTTTGTAACAGTGGTGCTGAGGCTAATGAGGGGGCTATAAAATTAGCCCGCAGGTATGGCAAGATTCGACTTAACGGAGCTTATGAGATTATCACTACTTATGGCTCCTTTCATGGCCGGACTTTAGCTACTGTGGCAGCCACAGGGCAGGACAAGTTTCAGCAACCTTATATTCCCCTCCCAGATGGCTTTATTCATGTAAATTACGATGACATCGAGGCGATCAAAGCCGCGACCACTCATCGAACTTGCGCTGTGATGGTGGAACCTATTCAGGGTGAAGGTGGGGTTAATGTGCCTGATGATAACTATCTTGGGAAGATACGAGCTTGGTGTGACGAGAAAGGCATTCTGCTCATTCTGGATGAGATTCAAACCGGTATTGGCCGAATAGGAAGCCTATTCGGTTATGAGCAATATGGAGTTGAACCGGATATAATGACATTGGCCAAGGGATTAGGTGGTGGCGTGCCCATCGGGGCTTTCTTGGCTAAGGAAAGTGCCTCGGTCTTTGCTCCCGGTGAACATGGCTCTACTTTCGGCGGCAATCCTTTAGCTTGTGCTGCTGGACTGGCAACGCTGAAGTTTATCATCGATAATGACATACCGGGTAAGGTTAAAAAACTGGGGCAGTATTTTATAACCAGCCTGGAAAAGATGAAAGCCAAATTCGGTTTTATTGTTGAGATAAGAGGTCGTGGATTGTTATTGGCTTTGGGCTTTACTGATAATATAGCTGAAGAGCTGGTGCTGGCTTGTCTAAAAGAAGGCTTGCTGGTTAATCCGGTCAAGCCAGACGCCTTACGGTTTATGCCACCGCTTATTATTACTAAGGGAGATATAGACGAGGCACTGAGCATTTTAGAAAGAGTTTTTAGTCGCAGGTCATAGGAATGGCAAATAAAGTAGTACCGGCATATAGTGGCGGTTTGGATACTTCAGCAGCTATAAAATGGCTAGTAGATAAGAACAAGATGAAGGTTATGGCGCTTACCGCAGATATAGGAGGTGTTGGCGAATTCACGGCTATGCAGCAAAAGGCGTTGAAGATAGGAGTGGTCAAGGCATTAACGCCTGACGCAAGAAAAAATTTTGGGCTATGCGAAAGGTTTGCTCGAGCTTAAGCCAGCAGGTTGTTCTATAGTTTTCATGCCAAATAGATAAGGGAGGAGTTAAAAAATGGCTTACAACCTTAGAAACAGGAGCTTCTTAAAATTACTGGATTTCTCGCCGCAAGAAATCCGATTTCTGCTGGATCTTTCCGCGGAACTGAAAAGAGCTAAGTATGCGGGAACCGAGCAGCCGAGGTTGGTCGGAAAGAATATCGTTTTGATTTTCGAAAAGGCTTCCACAAGAACCAGGTGTGCTTTTGAAACAGCCGCCTATGACCAGGGGGCAAGGGTAACATACCTGGACCCGGCGAGTTCGCAATTAGGGAAGAAGGAATCCTTGAAAGACACAGCCCGCGTGCTGGGCAGGATGTACGATGGGATTGAGTACCGCGGATTCGGACAGGAAATCGTAGAGACACTTGCCGAATATTCAAACGTCCCTGTTTGGAATGGCCTTACCAACGAGTTTCATCCCACCCAGGTATTGGCGGACATTCTTACCATAATGGAGCATACCGACAAACCTTTAAGCCAGGTAAAGCTGGCATATCTAGGAGACGCCAGGTTCAATATGGGAAACTCGCTCCTCGTTGGCTCAGCGAAAATGGGAATGGATTTCCGCTGCGTTGCTCCGAAGAGTCTGCAGCCTAACAAAGAGCTGGTGCGAAAGGCGGAGGAAATAGCCAAAGAGACAGGTGCCCGCATAAAGGTAACGGACAACCTGCAAGAGGGGGTAAAGGATTGCGATTTTCTTTACACTGATGTCTGGGTCTCCATGGGTGAACCAGCCGAAGTCTGGAAAGAAAGGATAGAGCTTCTAAAACCGTACCAGGTAAATAAAGAATTGCTAAAAATTACGGGCAACCCGAGAGTAAAGTTCATGCACTGCCTCCCCTCATTTCATAATCGGGAGACGACCGTCGGCGAGGATATCTACAAGAAGTTCGGTCTGGAGAGCATGGAAGTCACCGAGGAGGTTTTCGAATCGGAGGCATCCATAGTATTCGACGAGGCTGAAAACAGACTTCACACCATAAAGGCGGTAATGGTAGCAACGCTAGGGTCATAGTTGGCGAAAGCCAATTTGCACTGAATCTATATTTTTTGATTCTGCCAAACTTTGGCGAGTATAGCCATTCGAACTGGAACACCATATCCTGCCTGTTCAAGCATTTTTACCCGCGGTAGGTTTTCTATTTCTTGACGAATTTCTTGTTCCTCTTCATCAACTGGCATGGGATGGCAGAAAAAGGTTCCTTTTTGCTCGCTCATTTTATAGACTTCGTCAGTCACGGCAAAGTTATCTTTGTTCCGCTGGTAAGTTAGAAGGAGCTCGCTGTCTTTTATTCGATTCTTTTGGACTCGAACCACATAACAAATATCACTGTCTTGAACTACTGCTTTAATATCTGAGGCTTCTTCAAATTCACCCCCTTTTTGAGATAAATAAGACTTCAATTCCGGTCTTATTTCTAATCCTTGGGGAGCAACAAAAAACATTTTTACTCCCGGACATTGACTGAGCAAAACAGCCTCAGAACTAACTACTCGGGAAAACTTTAGGTCTCCAATAAAGGAGATAGTAAAATGGTCCAATCTTCCCAAGAGCTTTTGAAACGTATAAGCATCAAGTAAAGCTTGAGTAGGATGTTCGTTAGAGCCAGAGCCGGCATTAATTATCGGTACCCATGAGACTCTAGCTGCCCTCTCTGCTGCATCGTTTTCTGGATGGCGCAATACAATGATGTCTGCGTATCCTAAATGGTTTTGGGCCGCCCCGCTGATCACTTTAATGGTATGCTCCAAACTTTCGCCCTTAGCCGCCGAGGAGAACTTAGCAGCATTTTCTGTACTGATTACATTTGCTCCCAAGAGAAGGGCAGCCCTCTCAAAAGAAAAACGGGTTCTTGTGCTTTCTTCATAAAAAAGACTGCAAACAGTCACGCCCTTCAGATTCTCAAAGTTTCTTACACCTGCTTTAAATGATTGATTAAAGTTTTCAGCATCTGTGAGCAACTCTGCAACTATCGATGGCGTGAGCTGCTCGGCCTTAATTAGATGGTGAAGCTTTTCCATATCCGCCCCCCGATTTGAATATTTGTATGACCTAGTTTATCATATATCGCGATTTCTAGGTAGGTGAAATTCAAACTTAATCCAGCATTTATTATGCGTGCTAACTAGAGTCTCTATGAGATAGAAATGGCGACTAATCCTAGGACTTATCACCTTGTATCATCGAAGCTCCGTGTTTTTCCCTACCGTTTTAGTGCGAAAGTGGTGCTTACAAATAGGAGCCAATTTCGGGGAAGAGACTGAGCGCTATGGAAAACTGCACTATCAGCAGGGCTCATGTTTCTGACGTCGAAGATATTCTGGCGTTAATCAATAGCTGCGCCACCTCTAATCTGATGCTCCCCAGAGGACCGAAGTACTTATATGAAAACATCCGTGATTTCGTTGTGGTCGAAGGTAAGGCAGAGATGGGAGAACCGAAGATTGTGGCCTGTGGAAGTCTCCACGTGCTCTGGAAAGATACTGCTGAGATACGTTCGCTTACCACACACCCAGAGTTCCGGAGACAAGGACTGGGATCAAGTATCGTTAGGTATCTGGTAGAGGATGCCAAACAGATTGGAATTGAGCAGATAATTGCCCTTACACTGATAGAAGAGTTTTTCAAGAAGCTTGGGTTTAAACCGAAGGGAAAAGAGGAGCTCCCGTCCAAGATATGGGATGAATGTAGCCGCTGCCCGAAATACTTTGAATGTGATGAGGTAGGGCTCATCCTGGAATGTACCCAACCGCTTGAGGTCTAGTTATAGCCTCATAACTGGCCGCTTCCAATTACGTAGGAGTTTGCAAATGGCTGGAGAACTTATTGTAGTTGGTTGTTCAAGGGAAAAGTTCTCCTACCTCGCGAACTGAATTGAAGATATAGTCCGGAATGACAGGGGATTCCAGATCGCTTTCCCGGAACTCACCCGTCTTCACGAGTGCCGTCTTCAGCCCCGCATTTCTGGCACCCAGGATATCGGTGCTGATTCTGTCCCCTACCATAATAATTTTGTTCTTTTCCGCTATCCCCATAGTGTTAAGAGCGATATCGAAGACGTAGCGATTGGGCTTCCCAATATAGGTGGCTTTGATGTTAGCAGCTTCTTCCAGCATTTTCCCGTAAGCACCTACATTCAACTCGAGTTCCCCCATACTGTTGTCAACTATCTCAGGTATCATAACGATAAACTTGGCACCTCCGGAAAGCAACCGCAGTGCCTTGTTGAGATTCTGGAAATTGAAATCTTCACGACAGTCCCCAAGCACGACATATTCAGGGTTCTTGGAATCGTGGTGAAAGTCCCGGAACTCATCCAGCCCTTCTCGTTTCAGCATTATCCAGCAGGACCCGGGGTGCAGGGTTTTCAAATACTGGGCTGTAGCAAAGGAGGCGGTTATCACCTCATCTTCATATACAGTAATCCCTTTTTTTCTCAATTTACCGGCGCATGATTTTCGGCTTTCGAGGGTGCTGTTGGAAAGAATCCGAAAGGGAATCCCTTTTTGGCGTAAAGAGTTTAACAATTCGACAGCACCGGTGTATACTTTCCCATGAAACATGAGGACACCGTGCAGGTCTAATATTACACCCTTAAACTCTGGTTTATTGAAACGTGTTCTTGACACCGTTAAGAAATGAATTATAACACATTGGCAGTCCTTTACATCTTTACCCGTAAGTGATAATTTATAATCTGTCTCAGGAGGTCGAGAATGGCAAAACCCACGCAGCCAGTTTAGCAGTGATGGTGCTCATTACCGAAGTTTTAGTCGCCAATATCCCAGAGAACAAACGTCGCTTGAAGTCTTGCAGAACGTTTTAGTTTAGCTCAAGCCGAGAAATTGCCAGTTCAATATTTATGCCTGATTCCCGCCATCTATCTCAAAATCCGGGTGCCGGTCTTGCCCTCAAGAGCTCTTACCGCAGTTTCGGGGAGGGTTATTATCGCCTCTCGTTCACGCGACGGGTCTGTTTCTTCCAGGAACATTATCGCTGCCCGAATCTTAGGTTCCATGCTTCCTTTGCCGAAGTGTCCTTCGTCCAGAAGTTTCTTCGCTTCCGCCACGCTTAGATCTTCCAGTGCCTGCTGACGCGGTGTAGCGAAGTCTCGATAGACATATTCCACAGCAGTAAGAATAAACAGGACATCAGCATCTATCTCGATAGCTAAGCGGGCTGAGGCGTAGTCCTTATCAATTACCGCCTCAACACCGCACAAATTGCGGTTCTCCTCCCTGACCACGGGTATACCGCCTCCGCCGACGGCAACCACTATCTCACCGGCGTCCAGCATGGCCTTTATAATCCTGGCTTGCTGGATGTTTACCGGTATTGGTGACGGGACTACGCGTCGGTAACCACGGCCACTGTCTTCAATAATGTCCCAGCCCTTTGCTTTTTGTAGCCGCTCCGCTTCACCTACATCATAGAAGGGCCCTATGGGTTTGGAGGGATTCTTAAAAGCAGGGTCATTCCTGTCAACTATCACCTGAGTTACCACAGTGGTGATATTATGTGGTGCCTCGATTTGCCTCAGATGATTAGCCAGAGTATTTTGAATCATATAGCCCATAAGGCCTTCTGTAGCTGCTCCGCAGATGTCCAGAGGCAGAGGGGGGACCACATCTTTGGCCGTTTCCATGGCGAGGAACAGGTTGCCCACCTGCGGTCCGTTGCCGTGGGTAATGACAATCCGGTTGCCGCTCGCTAGCAGACCCAGCAACTGTTCAGCGGTGGGCTGCAGATTCTCATACTGCTCTTCGGCAGTTCCCTTCTGCTTTGCCCTCAGGATGGAATTGCCACCCAGAGCAATGACGAAGGTCTTAGTCTTAGTCATGTTTTTGTCCACAGTCCGTTTCCTTTCTAATAATCAGGCAGTTGAATCACTGTATCAATTTATGCATCAATAAGCTCATGGCTTCTGGTTGAGAGCACTGCATCGGAGAGCAGTACACTTCCAGTAGTAAGGGTCTCCTCTACCTCTCCACCTTCCTTGATTCCCCGTCTTCGGCCTTATCGGCTTGGGTCTTCTCCCTTGTATTTTCCCGATTTTGGCAAATTCTTGAACCGAGTTGAAATGAGGTTCCCCCAATACATGGGGGAACCTCTCTATCGCAGCAAAATGGACTACTACCTGATAGCCCGAGCCACGTCTTCGTCGCTGGGTACCTCAGAGATTACCTTGTGCTTTGGCGGGTCTTGCTTCTGAGTTAGCAGGCACACTACTACCATCACAACGAGAGAAACAACCGGTGGAATCATCGTATCCAAACCGGCTAAGTCCGGTGGAATTTTAATATACAGGATCAATCGAAGGATGGAGCCGACAATGACTGCTGACAGAGCCCCCCACGCATTTGCCTTTTTCCAGTATATGCCCAGTACCAGCGGAACAAGGCAGCCGGCAAAGACCACATCGAAGGCAAGTACCAGCATAATTCCTGGCTCAGGTTTTACATA
Source organism: Chloroflexota bacterium (assembly GCA_016875875.1). Lineage (NCBI taxonomy): Bacteria > Bacillati > Chloroflexota > Chloroflexota bacterium. The sequence continues at coordinate 108,814 of VGOP01000001.1, forward strand.
TGCCAACCAACCCGCAACTGCGAATACCGGTATGAGTACGAAACGAGCCCACCAAAGAAGCCTTTGGTCCCAAACATGCCAGTCTTCCTTTTTAATAGGCTTTCCTGTTACCCTAGCTTTCCTGGCCAGATACGGTTGTAGAATGTTCCTGTGGAATATATTCCTGCTAAATACTGCTGATATGGCTAATCCACCACCGTTAGCCGTGGATAGCCCAGCAGCAAGAGGACCCACCAGAACGAATAGTCCCAGAAGCAAGGGGAGACTGGTTACTGCCACCATTGGTAAAATTGTTCTGGGATCCACAATGTCCGCCGCCGGAAGGAGCTTGAAGGCCATCAGGCCGATGGATGTGGCGGCCAGTCCTGCTATGAGCGTAAAGGCCGCCCCATAATAGCAGCCTTTTTGAGCTGTTTCAGGGTCCTTGGCGGCAAAGACCCTTTCCATAAAGTCAAGGGCGACAATATCACCAAGACCCAGTGCTAGAAGATTTGCCCATGTCACGAGTGAAAGATTTGCCGTTGATGTCAATCCAGTCCAGTCGAAGAAGCCAGGCGGGATTGCGGCAGCAAAGGAGTCCCAACCACCAGCAGCAACCACCAGCCAGACAGCACCTACACTGAAAGCTATGATGGCGGGATATTCCTGAACCATATCAGTGGCAGCACACGAGAAAAGCCCACCGCTAAATGTGTATGCCAAGACAAGGACACTCATTATGGCGAGTGCTGTGATATAAGGTATCTCAAAAATATAGGTCATTATCCAGGCAGCACCGGCCATATTGCCCGCGACCAGGATGATAAAACTGAAGGCCATGAGAAGCGAAACGATGACTTCTACTGGTTTGTTATACCTCCTGTAGTAGAAATCAGCCAATGTGATCATGTTCATCCGGTTCAGGGGTTTGGCAAACCATAGCCCGGTGACAACAAGGCATATAGCGAGCCCCAGCGGAAATGAGAACCCAAACCAAAAATTGACTGTGTAGGCGCCTGTTGCAGCCCCCATTGTGGAGTTGGCATCAAGTGCCTGGGCGAACAGCATGGTTCCTATCACGAAAAAAGGCAGCCGCTTACCAGCTATGATGAAGCGCCTGCCACTCCGCTGGACCAGGAAATAGGTGCCTACGCCGACGACGAAATAAAGTCCCAAAAGTATAATGAGACCAAGCTGAATACTAGTCATACACTTCCTCCTTTGATTTTTTATTCAAAAAATGCTGACACATCCTCAAACTTTAAACGAGGGATCCGCATCATCAATCGGATTATTTAATAGCCCTTGACCTGTTTCGGGAAGTAGTCCTCGCACTTCCCCTCTCGATAAATATCCAATGTGGTGCAGTGCAACGCACCTCCGAAGGGGATTACTTTTTCGTACGGAATCGGAATTACCTCGACACCGAGTTTGGTTAGTTGCTCGATGAAGGCCGTCTCGTGAGCTTCGACACACATCACATTCGGAGCGATACTAAAGGTGTTTACCGAGATCCAGGACTTGGACTCATACAGATCAGTGAGGTAAACCAGGTTTTTGTGTACATAGGTCGGCCTCGCCGCAGGAATCAGCTCCCAGTCATTTTTCTTGAATAGCTCCCAGAACTCGGGAGTGCGTGGCTTCCAATCTGCATTGTACACACATAGCCCTGGTCGTGGAACTGCTATGTTCACATCAATATGCCACGGATGGAAGTTGTTCGGTTTTTTAGGGTCTGTCGGGGTGTCGAACTGCACCTCGTGAACTCGAATGCCAGGTTCCAGCCGAGCAAATGTGCGCTTCAACCAGTCCATTCCCCCTCTGTTTGTCACACAGGAAGCTTGATGGAAAATGTCTTTACCGCATCGCCAGGCATCGGCAGCATCCCAAAGAGGTTCCTCCTCAGTGAGCTGGAACTCCCAATTATGGAGCCGCTTCGTCTTCTGGGCATCCGTCCAAACGTTGTTGTAATCGTAGTAATAGTTCTTGACATATGACTTATCCGTGAGCCGTGGTTTGGGTGCGCCAAAATGAACTACATCGGGGTCCTTCTTGAACCATTCCACAAAAAGCGGACGCATGTTCAGGTACTCATAGTATCGGGAGCGGCGGCAGGTCGTGGCTTCGATGATATAGTTGCCATGAACCAGAAAAACGTCCCGGACGTTGTTGACGCCGTGGCAGTTCAACTGCGTCCAGTCCGGCGTCGAGACCGGTACATTAAACATACAGGGGTGAATTGTCGGCCGGTCGACCTTAATGCCACGCTTCTCAAGTGTCTTGATGAAGTAGTTCATCTGCTCGTTGGCTGCATCCACCATCTCCTGGGGGAATGGTCCATACGACCCAAGTGGATAGCCGCCTTTGGGAAGGTCGTACCACCAGGCCGGTTCCGGAGCCGGCACATTTGTGCCCTCTGGTCTCCCGATAACCACGTGCTTCAGCGGATCCCATTCGTTCCAGCAATTGACAATCTTCGCCATTTTAATCGTCTCCTCTCATCATTATTCTTGGCTTCTTCACTTTCGTTAATCTAAGCCATCCCATAACCTTTTTGACAATCTCAGTCTCTCATAAGACACCACCTCCTGTCACGCATAGTAGATTAGCTTTTTATTCATTTTTCGCATTCTCAACGGAGGGCGTATGGGACAGGCAAACGAGAATCGGCCAGGATAGCAGATGGGAGCAGATGACACGCCCTTCGACCATGCCATAATCTTTATGTCCTTCCGGAAGAGTTCGCTTTTATTTTCATGGGAAGCTTATGCCTCTTTCCGAATTCAGATAGTATGTCGCCTAGGTTCGGCCTTCCAATTTCCTGCAGCTCGTAGTAGGCCCTTGTATTTGGCTTCTTGATATCAATAATCCTGCTCAAGTTGATGGGTGTTGCTACAACTACCGCATCACAATCGGTCTTGTTGATAGTTGTGCCCAGCTCTTTTAGCTGCTCTTTGCCGTACCCCATCGCCGGCAATAGTGGTCCGATATGCGGGTAGTGTTTGAAGGTTTCGGTAATTGTTCCCACCGTGTAAGGCCTGGGGTCTACCAGCTCTCTGGCACCGTACCGTTGAGCGGCCACAACGCCCGAGCCGTAGCTCATCTCTCCGTGCGTTAATGTCGGGCCGTCTTCTATGACAAGCACCCTCTTGCCCTTGATTACATCCGGATTATCAACCAGGATCGGAGAGGCGGCGTCAACTACTGTTGCATCCGGATTTACCCTGGCGATATTGTCTCGTACCTTCTGGATGTTCTCCTGGGCAGCAGTGTCGATCTTATTGATGACCACCACATCGGCGATTCGCAGGTTGATTTCTCCGGGATAATAGCAGAGTTCGTGGCCTGGCCGATGAGGGTCGGCCACAGTGACCATCAGGTCGGGCTTGAAGAAGGGGAAGTCGTTGTTTCCCCCGTCCCAGAGGATTACATCGCAGCCTTTCGGGTCTTCTTCCGCTGCCTTCAAAATGGCGGCGTAGTCTACGCCTGCGTAGATAACGTTTCCTCGGACGCAGTGTGGCTCGTACTCTTCCATCTCCTCGATGGAGCATTTATGTTTCTCTAAGTCATTGAGCTCAGCAAAGCGCTGCACTCTCTGGGCAATTAAGTCCCCATAGGGCATGGGGTGGCGCACGGCAACGACTTTAAGCCCCCATTCCGTGAGGATACCGACAATTCTCCTCGCGGTCTGACTTTTGCCGGCGCCTGTTCTCACTGCACCCACCGCGATGACGGGTTTCTTGCTTTTTAGCATGGTGTCATTGGGGCCAAGCATCATGTAGTTGGCACCGGCTGCTTCCACAATTGCCCCGATACCCATTACGTGCTGGTAAGTAACATCGCTGTAGGAAAAGACACAGTAATCAACCTTTAAGTCTTTTATAAGCCGCGGCAATTCCTCCTCTGAGTATATTGGAATTCCCTTCGGATATAGATTACCCGCCAGCTCGGCCGGATATTTTCTCCCAGAGATGCCGGGGACTTGTTGCGAGCCGGTGAACCCGACCGCGTTGTACTCGTCTTTATCCTTGAAATACGCGTTAAAGTTGTGAAAATCTCTTCCCGCAGACCCGATAATGATTACGTTCTTTTTTCTCATGGTCACCTCTCTCCTTCTACTTTAGTTTCCCTAAAAAAATAACGAGCTCCAAACGGAGCTCGTCTTTCGTTTACACTCACACTTGGCGAGATAAAGGCTCACCTTGAGTGAACTACCCCTCCTTGTTCCTCAGGACACCGCTGGTAGCAAGCATCTAGCATCTCGTCCTTTCGAATCAAGGGCCGCCTAGCTCCAGGATAGTCCCTGTATAAAATTGGATGGGGAAATCGTAGCACCTCATCTATGAATTGTCAATGGTTTTTAGGCTGTTTTTCCCAAAAAATTCTTAAAATTGGGCTGTTCACGTCTCAATAATTCCCCAAAACAGGGTGTGCCAGTTGAAGCAAAATTCTGTAGTTCTCGCTGCTAAGCCATGATGACTATGGGGACCAGATACAGATGGAGCTCTTAGAGGGGTAAATACTAATCCTTATATGAAACTGGATAAGGCGGTGCTTGTCAGAAATACCACGAAAGAAAAACCCCAGGCATTGCCTGGGGTTTTTTAACATGGTCGCTGTGAAACTAAAGTAGCACTCCTTTTATGTTATGTTTTATATTTGGCTATTGCCCCTAGCACGTCCTCCAACTTAACTCTAGCACCAGCCTGCAGGTACTCCATAGCTGTCATGGAGGCGTTATGTTCCTCAACGCTAGTCCCAGCACAGCATTCCTCAATTACACGGACACGGTAGTCACGCTGGTGTGCTGATGCTGTAGAGTAATGGACGCAAACGTTGGTAACCAGCCCAACCAGAATAAGAGTATCGCCAGGTTTTATACCTAAGCCATTCAGCAGATACTCCATACCGGTACCTAAGAAGATATCATATCTTGGCTTCTTGATTACATAGTCGTTTGCCGCTACTTTTAAGTCCTTGACGATCTCAACCCCCTGGGTGCCCTCAAGACAATGATATGCTTCAGCGCCATCAAGCTCCCGGCCGAAGTCAACCTTGTCCTTTCGGTGGAATTCCTGAGTAAAGATTACTGGAATACCAGCCTTGCGACCAGCCTCAATTAGGCGGTTTATTCTCGGTACTATTTCACAGCCATCTACTGCTGGTACCGCACCCCCAGGCAGAAAATCGTATTGCACGTCAATTACCACAATAGCCGCTCTGCCTTCAATCATTTTGACCATTCAATCACCCCCTTAACTTAACCGCCAAATATTCCCATTAGTGCCCGCACTATTATGCCTACGACCATACCCAGGAATGGGTCTATAGTGGCAGCGGTAACACCAGCGGCAACGGCACTTGGCACTGGATCAGCTAATATGCCTTCTATATTACTCGGGATTACTATCATCGGTCCTAGGACTAGTAAGAAGCCACATATTGCCTGTGCCGGAACATATCTCCCCCAGCGAGGAAGCAGGCCAAAAAGGAGTATTGCTGCTGTTAGCACCATCATTAATATCCCTGACCACATTGGATGAGGAGCGGCGGCAGTGGCGCTTATAATTGGCTCAACATTGGCGCCGCCAAATAGGGCACTGAAGAAGCCACCTAAACCAGAGGCAATGTTGACATGGTCAGCATTAAAGGTTGCACCAGCTAAACCAGCATCTACACCGCTATAGGCTATGCTAGTACCAGTACGCAGTGCCAATATAGCAAGAGCGGCTCGTACGACGTTGGTGTTTCCGAAGAGTTTGAGGTCCCGCCAGGATCGCGGCACCAGTCTCACCTTCTCAATCTCTGGATTAGAGACGACTGGCTCGTAAACCTTGAGGATTCTGCCAGCAATGACGCCGGCTAAGACACTGCCAACCAAGGCAATAATTAACCCCCAATCAGGGCTGGGAATAAAGATGAACAGGATATAGGCCACCACTGCCGAAGTCAGCCCGATTTTCCAATTTCCTCTTAAAATATCGATGGCTACAATTGCCAAGATTAAGCCAGCTCCTGTCATCATGCCACTTTGGATTCCCCCGCCAATAAAATTAGCAATGGCGGTAAAGACGCCAATGAACCCTAGCAGGGCGCCAACTAGGCCAGCTAGCATGACCGCATAGCACATAGATCGCCAGTCACCTTTGGCCCGGCGGGAAACCACCGTCAAACCTTCTACCTGGAAGGAGACCGGGACTATTGAGCCGTAGATAAGCATGAATAAGGCACCCACCAGAAAACCAATTCCGGTTGCCTTAGCGGCAAAACCAAGGGTCAGGGCTACCAATCCTTCACCCAAGGTATCACCAAGGGTAAAAACTGCTGCTAAGACATCTTGCAATATTTCCATACTTTTTACCTCCTATAAATTCGATTTTACCAAAGCCGACCTCTTTGTAGTCTCAAGCTAGCGAGACTTCTAAATCCTGCGTTGAGATGTTTCCCTGATTGTGATAGTGTCCCATATATCACCTCCTTCCTCCTTCTACCTCAGTCTTCCCGAAAAATATCGACGAGCTCCACGTGGAGCTCGTCTTTTGTAATCTCATTTGGTGTCATGGAGAGATAATAACTCACCTTCAACCGCCACAATCTCCTTGTGCGACAGGACATCACTGGCAGCGTGTAGCCCCATCGAATAAAGGCCGTCTGGCTCCAGGATGGTTCTACAACGAAAAAAATCGTAGCACCTTACATATGCCCTGTCAATACCTTTTGGGCTGTTTTTCTTAAAAAATTTAGGGGGTGTACCATCCCCCATATTTGAATACCTGGCTGCTCCTGATTCCAATTACCAATCCAGGTTACAGTCGAGTAGTTTCCTGCGCAGGCTACTTGGCACAAAAGCTTTCTTGTGTATCTCCTCATCATAATACTTAGTGATGACTTCTTGTTTCCTGTTTTGGGCAGCTACCGGATACTTGGTCGATGCAATAGAGAATGTCCACCAGTTGCCTGGGTAGGTCGCCAGTGAAACACAATAAAGCTCCACAATCTTAAACAGTCTGCCGAGTCTAATCTGCACGTCGGCCACGAACTTACGATGAAAGTGAAGCGATTCCGTCTGAATTACAAACATACCCGTCTCGTTCAGTATGGACAATATATCAGCGAAAAACTGGTCGATAAACAGGCGCTTGCCGTATCCCACTGGGTCAGTGGAATCGACTATGACTACGTCAAAAGGGCCTCTTGCCTGCCTAACATAACGCGTGCCATCCGTGCATTTCACATGTACACGTGGGTCTGAAAAGCCTCCGGCAAGCTCGTGGAAGAAACGCTTGGAAGTTTCAATCACTTGTCTGTCTATCTCGACCAGTTGCACTCTCTCCACTGAGTTGTGCTTAAGCACCTCTCGCAAAGTCCCTCCGTCTCCCCCTCCAATGATCAGAACGGTTCTGGGATTGGGATGCGCATGAAGTATCACATGTGCCAGCATCTCATGGTAGAAGAATTCGTCTCTTTCTGTCAGTTGAACCACACCATCCAGAACCAGCATCTTCCCAAAATCTGGACTCTCAAATACCTGTATTTCTTGATATTTGCTTTTTCCACAGTACAGTATGCCGCTTACCCGATAAATGTAGCGGATAGGTGAGAATGGGTCTCTCTCAAGGAATACTAAATCATGCATTGGTGTGACCCTATAGTAGTAGTAACTCTTCCCGTTCTTCTGTTAACGCTTCCGTAGCGAGATTTAGTGTCAGAGCCCAAGTATAGCATGCTGGTTCGTACTCGGACAATTTAGAGATGATTGCTTGTTCGTGGGCAGAAAATCTCCGTCTCGCTCTACGGCTACGGTCTGGCTACTCATGATAAAGGCGATGTCTTAGACCAGGGCGCTTCGCCCGGCCTTATCCCCTATCTGGGAGCGACAACAGTCCAGGCCGACGTGCAAAGCGGCGAGGATTAGTGTATAACTAGGAGAGGACTAAAAAGACTCAAGTGCTGGGGATCTGTCATTGTTGGAAGTGTTCACCTGGCTGATTATCTGGTGAGAAAGGGATTGCCCTTTCACTAGACACATAGCAGTGTAGGCAGGTTAGACAGCGCTGTAGGTAAGTTAGTACAATATACTATCGGCAAGATAGAAGCCTCCGAGAGCTAAGTTTGGACGAATATAGTAACTTCTCATTTCTTTTCGCCGAGGATGTGTATGATATCACAGTGGAAACCTCAGTAGTCGCAGCTCAGAATGCCACCAGTGGCACTGCTCCAAAGCAAGTGGTAGCTGCCTTGACGCGGGCTAGAAAGCTTGTCGGGGAGAGTAATGAAAAATAGGCGAATTAAGCTGGCGCCGTCAATTCTTTCGGCTGATTTCAGCCGTCTTGGTGAACAAGTTGCCGAGGTAGCCAAAGCTGGCGCTGACTATATTCACGTTGATGTGATGGATGGGCATTTCGTGCCTAATATAACCATTGGTGCTCCTGTGGTAGCTTCACTCCGCTCTTGGACTGACCTCCCCTTAGACGTACATTTGATGATTGAACGACCAGAGGACCATATCTCACAGTTTGCTGAAGCTGGCGCCAATATTATCACAGTCCACGTTGAGGCTTGTACACATTTGCACCGCCTAATTGAGGCGATAAAAGGCTTGGGAGTCAAAACTGGAGTGGCTTTGAATCCTGCCACCCCACTGGACTCGTTAGATGAAGTGCTTCCTTTGCTTGACTTGGTATTGGTTATGACTGTCAATCCTGGCTTTGGCGGCCAGGCTTTCATTAATAGTATGATGGATAAGATAGCCCGGCTGCGGAGAATACTGGATGACAGGCAAGCCAAGGCGGAGCTGGAGGTAGATGGTGGTATCACTGCTGGTATAGCGCCGGAGGTAGTTGAAGCAGGAGCTGAGGTTCTGGTTGCCGGAGCTGCGATTTTTGGTTTTAAGCAAGGCGCTGGGAAGTCGTTGCAGGAGATGAGGAGGGCGCTTGGTTTAGTGGGCTAATTTATGTTGACTGCGAAGACAGCGGGTACACAGATTAAGCCGTTTTGGTTTCCCATCAAGCAAAATCGTAGTTGGCTGAATATTAGGCAGCCAGCGCCGTCTGGTGTGCTGCTTCGAGTGGCTTACCCTATGGCCAAAGTGTACTGTTTTGCCACAGATGTCGCATTTTGTAGCCAAATTATTAACTCCTTTTGCGCGAATGAGACTATTTAATTATACTGCCCGCCATTCTGGGCAAGGTGAAGAATCTAGAGACCATTCGTAACTGCTCAAGTTGACAAGCATGTATGCTGCACAAGCGGGTCTTGACAACAGGAGTAAAATTATACCACAATTTCCAGATTATACAAAGGAGAAAAAATGAAGCAGCTCCATTCCTGTGGCGGTCAGGAGTTTAGGGATATGTTTGCCGCTGGAAGCAGATGGCTGGAGAAAAGCGTTCCAGACATCAATGCCATAAACGTTTTTCCTGTGCCTGATGGCGATACCGGGACGAACATGTTTCTTACTCTGCGCTCGGTCATGGAAGAAGCTGACCGAGCTTTTGGTGACAGTGTCTCTGCCGTGGCAAAGGCAATGGCTCAAGGCGCCTTAATGGGCGCTCGAGGAAATTCAGGTGTGATCCTGTCTCAGTTCTTCCGTGGATTAGCCAAGGGACTTGATGAGAAAGAGTATATTACTGGGAGTGATTGGGCGATGGCGTTAAGTGAGGCATCGCGCACTGCTTATAGAGGGCTATCGCAGCCGGTAGAAGGAACCATGTTGACAGTGTTGAAGGACGCATCTAAAGCCGCTGAGGAAGCTGCACGGACCGATTCAGATAACTTGACCAGGGTAACAGAAGCTGCTGTTGATGCGGCTAGGGATTCAGTGGCTAGGACACCTCTTTTGTTAGATGTGCTGCGTGAGGCTGAGGTGGTAGATGCAGGAGGTCAAGGTGTATATGTGTTGCTGGAAGGCGCACTTCGCTATTTAGAAGGAAAGGTTGAAGAAATGAGATACCGGCGACCGCAAATGGTTGCTGCTGAGTTACCTGTGGGCGCCACCAAGGCAGCTCCATATGTGGCTGAAGCAGAAGAGCCCTATGGATATTGTACAAACTTCTTGCTCGAAGGCCATAAACTTAATCCTGACAAAATCAGAAAGAAGCTGGAAATCAAGGGTCAGTCTATTGTCGTTGTTGGCGATGAGACTATGGTTAGGGTTCACATTCATACCTATGATCCTGGCAGTATTATACGGTATGCTTCTTCCTTAGGCACTTTGCATCAGTTACAGATTCAGAATATGGATGATCAGCATGTCGGCTTTATTGAGATGCAGAAGGGAAAATTGCCAAGTTTGGAAATCGGCGTGGTAGCTGTTGCCGCTGGAAGCGGGATGATAGGGGTCTTCCATAGTCTAGGAGCGGCGGCGATAGTCCTAGGTGGACAGACAATGAATCCCAGCGTACAGGAGATACTCCAGGCAGTTGAGGCGGTGACGTCTCAAAAGGTGATTCTGTTGCCCAATAATAAAAATATTATCTTGGCTGCTTCTCAAATCCAATCGCTCACGTCCAAAGAAGTGTCTGTGGTACCAACGAAGACTGTGCCTCAAGGAATAGCAGCCCTCATTGCGTTCAACTATGAAGGGGGCATGGAAGAAAACGTTCAGGCTATGGTGGAGGCAATAGCCACGGTGAAAACTGTGGAAATCACCGAGGCAGCACGCAGTACTAAGTTACAGGGCTTGAAGATAAAGAAAGGGCAGACGATTGCCATCGTGGATGATGAAAATCTAGTTGCTGCCGGTGATAATATAACTGAGGTTCTCTTTGAAGCTCTTGATAAGGCAGGCATTGAATCAGCGGAGGTGGTGACTGTGTATTATGGCACCGACGTTGAAGCAACTCAGGCAGAACAGGTGATTCAAAAAATCCGTGATAATTATCCTGAAAAGCAGGTGGAGATGGTATCTGGCGGGCAACCCCATTACCGCTACATAGTTTCTCTGGAATGATACTTCTGGGAGTGTTGTGGCTATGGTCAAGATTGTAACTGCTACTGAGACTGGCGTGATTCCAGAACTGGCTCAGCAGCGATGCACCTTAGTGCTTAAACTATGTCATAGATTGCTCAGGATTGGGCCGATATTGGGAGGCCATGCTAGGCCTGGTGTTCTACTGGTGGCACTTGCAGAAGGTTAGGGCCAGTGACAATCCCTTCACGCATAAATGTCGAGCCGCTGCGCACTATCCTCCAAATGGAATGCCAGAAGAATTATGCTAATACCACGGTTCTCGGCGGGCTCGACAAGTACCTCCGTAAATGGGCTAGAGAAACTAGAGACGGTATAAATTCTCCTGAACTTCTGGCTCGTTTCACTGAACTTCAGTTGACTGATTCTGACTATGCTAGGTGGGATGCAGATAAGCGCAAAGCGTGGATAAAAGATGTCCTCGATTGGCTGGCTCAAGCGGAAGCGTTAGCGAAAAAAATGTCGGCAAAAAAGAGTCCAGCCCGTTCTAAGGTAGTAAGTCGGCCATCGGCTGGTCATGTAGCTCCTTCACCGAAGCGCCCCAAAGACTTAGACTCGCCGGTAACTACTGCCAAGGGGATTGCTGCTAGTTTAGCTAGCAAGCTGGACAAGCTGGGGGTGCATACAATTCGCGACTTACTTTACTTTTTCCCCAGGCGCCATCTCGATTATAGCCAGAGGAAATCTATTGCTGAGCTTGAGGTGGATGAGGAACAGACTATTTTGGCTACGATATGGGAGGCTCGCATAGCTAGACTAGGTCCTCAACAAGGTACTGAAGTCATCGTCGGTGATGAGACGGGTAATATGAGGGCAGTCTGGTTTAATCAACCTTTTTTGGCTAAGAACTTCCGCACTAATGCTCAATTGGTGCTCAGTGGCAGGGTATCTGAGTTTAAGGGTAACAAAGTATTTGAATCACCAGAATGGGAACTGGTTGAGGATAAAGAGTTAATTCATACCGGTCGTCTGGTGCCTGTTTATCCCTTGACCCGAGGGCTATATCCCAGGCAGGTGAGGAATCTGGTAAAAAAGGTCATTGATGATTGGGCATGGCTGGTGACCGATTTTTTGCCACAGGAGATTAAAAATAGCTGTCGGCTCCTAGATTTGCCCCAAGCTATTATCCAAGCGCACTATCCAGATAGCTATTTAGTGAAGGCCGAGGCAAGAAGGCGTCTGGCTTTCGATGAGCTTTTCCTTCTTCAATTGGGTGTGCTCGGCAAAAAACGGGAATGGCAGGAAAGTCAACCGGGTAATGCCTTCATCGTAAATAGAGAGAGTCTCGATAAATTTCTGTGTTCTCTGCCTTTCGCTTTAACCCAAGCGCAGCAGCGAGTCCTGCACGAAATCCTCGCTGACCTGCAAGAGATACGGCCTATGTCACGTCTTCTTCAGGGTGAGGTTGGTAGTGGCAAAACTGTGGTGGCTACGGCGGCTTTGCTGGTAGCTGCAGATAATGGTTATCAAGGAGCGTTCATGGCGCCAACTGAGATATTAGCTGAGCAGCACTTTCGCAATGTTTGCCAACTTTTATCTAAGGTGAGCAAAGGGGGGGATGAACAGGACAATGTTCGCTGCTACCATGGGCTCTTTTCTCATCCTGTCACATCTGCTCTATTGACTGGAAGCCTGAGTGAGAAAGAGAAAGTAGCGATACATCAGCAGATTCAAGAAGGCAAGGTAGATATCATTATAGGCACGCATGCTCTAATTCAGAAGGCAGTGGAGTTTTCCAAACTTGGGTTGGTAGTGATTGATGAACAGCATCGCTTTGGAGTTTTGCAACGCTTGGCGTTGCGTCAGAAGGGATTTAATCCCCACATACTGGTGATGACGGCTACTCCTATTCCACGGACCCTGTCGTTAACTCTTTATGGTGACTTGGACCTTTCGGTTATTGATGAACTACCTCCAGGCCGGCAGGAGATAAAGACAAGGTGGCTTAGACCTGAACAGAGAGGCAGGGCTTATGACTTTCTCCGCAGGCAAATCCTTGATGGACAACAAGCTTTCATAATCTGTCCTCTTATTGAAGAATCTGAAAATATCGAGGCTAAAGCAGCAGTTGCCGAATATGAGCGGTTGTCGAAGGAGATTTTTCCTGACTTAAGGCTTGGCTTACTCCATGGTCGGATGGCAACCAGTGAGAAAGAGAAAGCAATGCAGCGCTTCCGGGATGGCAACATTGATATTCTGGTGTCCACACCTGTCGTGGAAGTCGGCATTGATGTGCCTAACGCCACCGTTATGTTGGTGGAGGCGGCCGACCGTTTCGGTTTATCGCAGTTGCATCAGTTTCGTGGTCGTGTAGGGCGAGGTGAGAAGCAAAGTTACTGTTTGCTTTTAGCTGAGAAGCCCTCGCCTGAGGGGAGCGAGAGATTGAAGGCCATAGAAGAGATTCAAAATGGTTTTGTCTTAGCTGAGAAGGATTTGGAGCTACGAGGGCCGGGCGAATTCTTTGGTACTCGCCAGAGCGGTTTGCCGGACCTACGTATGGCTAAGATATCTGACACCTCACTTCTGGAGTTAGCTCGGAATGAGGCAATCGCTCTTTTTCAGAGGGATTTTGGCCTCACGGTGCCTGAACACCATCTCTTGGCTCAGGAACTAGCCCGTGTTTGGCAAACCGGCAGTGAGGTGAGCTGATTTGAAAGTTAACGGTAGTAGTTCTAATATATTAGCCGTGTTCCGTAATCTTGCTCTTCACTCTGAGTGTAGCGGCCAAAGAATCTCATTGTCTAACAGTCATTAAGTTTAATGGTCATCAAACACAAACTGGCTGAAGCTTTAGGGCGAGCTGTAACACAGGCTCAGCACGAAGGAGTGCTTGCTGTTACAACCTTGCCTGAGTTTATTGTGGAACGTTCCCAGAATCCGGAACACGGCGATTATGCCTCCAGTCTTCCGCTGAAACTGGCCAGGACAGCAGATATAGCCCCTCTGTCAATCGCTGAAAAGATTATCGAGTTTATGCCCCCATTGACTGAGGTCGCCAGAATAGTTGTCGCCGCGCCGGGCTTTATCAATTTTGATCTCAGCTCCGATTGGCTAACAAAACAGGTAGGTGTCATTTTGGATGCTGGTGAATTTTACGGGAATATTGACCTAGGCGGCGGAAAGTCAGTTCAGATTGAGTTTGTTAGCGTTAATCCCACCGGGCCTCTTCATGTTGGACATGGTCGGGGTGCGGTCTTGGGGAGCACCTTGGCTAATGTGCTCAGTGCTGCCGGCTATGCTGTCGAGAAGGAATATTACATAAATGATGCAGGTAGCCAATTGGACGCTTTCAATCGTTCTCTCTATGCGCGTTATCAACAATGTCTTGGTGTTGATGCTGAGATGCCGAGCGATGGTTATATGGGCAACTATATGGTTGACCTAGCCGGGGAGATTATTAACAAGGAAGGCAAGCGCTTTGTGGCAATGCCCGGAGACGCGGCCATTCGAGAACTAGGGTCAATCGGAGTGGCTAGGGTAATGGACATGATAAGGCAGGACCTTGAGCTGCTGGGAGTGAAGTTCGATGTCTGGTTTAGTGAACAGAGCCTGTATAAGAATGGCCAATATGAAACGGCTATGAAGTTACTAAGAGAAGGTGGTTATGTGGCAGAAAAGGAAAATGCCACCTGGTTTATATCATCTGCGCTTGGTGAAGACAAAGATAACGTGCTGATACGGAGCGATGGCTCACCTACATATTTTGCTTCCGATATTGCGTATCATTTTAACAAGTTTTTAGAGCGTCACTTTGATACCGTGATTAACATCTGGGGGGCAGATCATCAGGGGCATGTTTCCCGCATGATGGCTATGCTCAATGCTCTGGGAGTAGATATAGAGCGGCTTAAAATCATAATCTGCCAGCTGGTTACATTACGTCGTGGGCAGGAAATAATCAGAGTCTCCAAGCGTAGCGGCGATATTATCACCTTGAGGGAGATAATAGATGAGGTTGGTTCGGATGCCTGTCGCTTTGTCTTTTTGTCTCGTTCAGCCGATGCCCAGATGGACTTCGATTTGGAGTTAGTTAAGAAGCAATCAGCAGAGAATCCGGTCTATTACGTTCAATATGCTCATGCTCGCATTGCTAGTATCCTTCGGTTGGCCACGGAAAAGGGAATCGATTATGCCCGCGGCGATGTTTCCTTGCTTACCACTGAGCCGGAGTTAACCTTAATACGGCGGATGCTCATACTGCCGGAGATACTGGAATTAGTTGCCAGCACGTTAGAGCCCCACCATTTGCCTTACTATGCTCAAGATGTAGCCACTGTTTTCCACAGTTTCTACAAGCAGTGTCGGGTTGTTTCCAAAAATCAGGAGCTGACCTGGGCTAGACTTAAATTGGTCAAGGCAGCACAAATCATCCTCGCCAGAACTCTTCATCTAATGGGAATGACAGCCCCTGAAAGCATGTAGCCCGGATTTTAAGTTCCACCCTCCTTAGGTTCCGTTTGTAGCTGGCGATGCATTATGCTAAACTTTCATGAATATGAAACAACGCGTTTTTTCTGGTGCCCGTCCCACTGGCAGGCAGCATATAGGTAACTATCTCGGCGCAATTCAAAATTATGTTGTCCTTCAAGAGAAGTATGACTGTATTTATTGCATAGTGGATATCCATGCTTTGACGACATTAGAGAATACAGACAGGCTTCAGCAGGATATCCATGAGATGATGCTTGATTGGTTAGCTGCTGGTCTTGACCCGCAAAAAAGCATCCTCTTTGTACAATCACATGTTCCTGAAGTGATGGAGCTTTATACCTTGCTTGGCATGGTCACGCCTCTGGGCTGGCTTTTGCGTGTCCCTACTTTTAAAGAGAAGGCACGGATGCAGCCCCAGAATGTAAACTATGGGCTAGTGGGCTATCCAGTGCTTATGACGGCAGATATCGTGCTTTACAAGGCTGAAGTGGTACCGGTGGGTGAAGACCAACTTCCGCATCTTGAGCTAGCGCGGGAAATTGCTCGCCGCTTCAATTCCCTCTTTGGCCCCACTTTTCCTGAGCCTCAAGCCAAGCTCACTTCTTTTCCCATGGTTTTGGGATTGAACGGCGCTCAGAAGATGGGCAAAAGCTATGATAATTACATTGAGCTGGCGGCTACGCCGGAGGAGACTTCGAAGCTGGTGATGACTGCGGTTACTGACCCGGCCAGGAAATATCGCTCTGATGCAGGTCACCCCGAGGTATGCAATGTCTTCAGTCTTCATGGCTTCTTTAACCCAGACCGTGTGGATGAGATTGCCATGCAGTGTCGTTCCGCAGACATCGGTTGTGTTGATTGCAAGAAGCTGCTGGCTAAAGGGGTAAACTCAAAGCTGGGTGCTTTTCGGGAAAAGAGAGCTTCGTTTGCTGCTAAGCCGAAATATGTAGCTGAAATCCTTGCTGACGGTGCTAAGCGGGCTCAGGTAATCGCCAGAAAGACCTTGACCGAAGTAAAAGAAAAGATGGGGCTTCTTCCTCGAGCGGTTTAGAAGATTTGACTATGCATAACTTGCCCCAAGCCCAGAGCGGGAAGAGTGCCCTTGAAGTAGCTATTACAACAGCTAAAGAAGCCGGTGAGATTCTTTTATCTCATTTCGGCTCCAAAAGACAGATAAGGCGTAAGAGCAAAGGCAATCTGGTTACCGACGCCGATATAATGTCAGAAAAATTCATATTGAAATTTTTACAGAGCGAATACCCAAATTTCAGCATTCTCTCCGAAGAATCCAATCCCTCAGCTCCAACCACTGATTATACTTGGATAGTTGATCCATTGGATGGTACCAACAACTATACCTTCGGCATTCCCTTTTTCTGCGTCAACATCGCTCTGGCCGAAGATGAAGATATCCTGCTTGGGATAACCTATGACCCCGTAAGAAAGGAGCTTTTTAGAGCTGAGAGAGGACAGGGGGCCTACCTCAACGACTCAGCGGTTCGAGTTTCCACAAAAGATTCACTCCAGACCTCTCTGGTGGGATTTGACCTTGGCTACAGCCACGAGCGAGGCGAAGAGATGCTTAATGTGGCCAACAAACTCTGGGGCAAAGTACATTGCTTGAGGGCTATGGGTTCCTCATCTTTAGGTTTAGCCTATGTTGCCTGCGGGCGGGTTAACCTCTACTTTCATCGCTATCTATTTCCTTGGGACATCGCCAGTGGGCTCCTACTGGTTAGAGAAGCCGGCGGTGAAGTTACCGATTGGCAAGGCAAACCAGCGAGCTTTCTAGCCACGGAAATCATTGCCTCGAGCGATCAACTTCACCATGAATTTCTGGCACATTTTGGCCAAGAGCAAGCACCTAAATAAAAACGTAACGGAGGCGAAAATGAAAATAGCAGTTTTGAGCGGAAGCCCAAAAGGCGACCTGAGTGTTACCCTGCAGTATGTAAAACTTATACAGAAGAAATTCCCACAACATGAATTTAAAATCCTCCATGTATCCCAGAACATTCACAGGATAGAGAAAAACGAGGAGACATTCACAAAGATTATAGATGATATCGAAAGCTCCGACGGTATCCTGTGGGCATTTCCCCTTTACGTTTTCCTTGTGCCCTCACAATACAAAAAGTTCATCGAGCTTATATGGGAGCGAAGAGCACAGGCGGCTTTTAAGGATAAGTACACCGCCGTTATCACCACTTCAGTTCATTTCTACGACCACACGGCTCACAACTATATGCGTGCCATTTGTGATGACCTGAATATGAGGTTTGTGGAATCATTCTCCGCCGATATGGAGGACATATTCCTAGAGCAGATGAGAGCTAGGCTGTTGATTTTTGCTAAGAATTTCTTTGAAGCTATTGAGAGTAAACTGCCGACTGCAAAGGCCCATCCTCCGTTGGTTTATAGCAAATTCCGCTATGTTCCGGGCGAGGCAAAGGGCAAAATAGATACCAAAGGTAAAAAGATTGTAGTTATAACAGATGTTCAAGATGGCCGATCCAACCTGGCTAAAATGGTCGAGAGATTCAAAGGCTCATTTCGCCAGGACATCGAGGTGGTTAATCTGTATGACATAAACATCAAGGGCGGATGTCTGGGCTGCATCGAATGTGGATTCGATAACATCTGCGTTTACCAGGGCAAAGACGAATTCATTGATTTCTTCAACACCAAGCTGAGGAATGCCGATATAACAATTTACGCTGGCACCATTAGGGACAGGTTTCTATCCGCCAGGACGAAAATGTCCTGGGACAGGAGCTTCTTCAACGGGCACATACCGGTTCAAGCGGGAAAACAGATGGGATTTATCATTTCCGGCCCCTTAAGTCAGATTCCCAACCTGCGGCAAATCCTCGATGCAATGGCTGAAATGTCTGAGGCCAATCTTGTAGATATTGTCACTGACGAATGCGGAGATTCATCCCAGCTAGACGCTTTGCTGCACAATTTCGCCACCAAATCCGTGCAGTTTTCCGTAGCGAACTATATCAGACCGTCCACATTTCTCGGTGTCGGCGGGCACAAGCTTTTCCGAGATTTTATCTGGGCAAGAGCCCGCTTCCCGTTCCTCGCTGATTTCAGGTACTATCAAGAACACGGTATGTTCGATTTCCCACAGGAGGATAAAAGATACCTGAAGTGGAGCCAGCAAATGATTGATTTAATCAAGACACCCGAGATGAAAGAAACGGTCCGCAAGATGATAAAAACGGAGATGGTCAAAAACTACCAAAAGATAGCCGAAACCGCGTAGGGTGACTTGCAAAAATCCACTACGCACAGCCAGTATGCTCCTGAAACAAAGTCCGTAGTATATAATCCGTAAATAAGAAGCTGGATATTTTCGAAATACCCAGCTTCGATTATTTCTGGTTCTTTATTATTTAGCTCTTGCCTATCCGGAACATTTTAGTCCCGCATCGTGGACAAACACCCTGTGTAGCCGGCTTGCCATTTTTCATTCTAACAGCCCTCGGATTGCTCATCTCTCTTTTAGTGCGGCATTTCATACAGTACGCTTGCATCTCTATATACCTCCTTTTTAAGTTATTAACGATAAACTACTCTTGAAAGTTTATATTACCAATAGAATTTCTGTACTAGTAACCATAGCCTGAATTGTGTGATGGCAATGGTTGAGGGAAGAAGGCTATAATTTCTACTCCATAATCTATGCTTGTCTTCGCTAACAAGAGAGCAGCCGGTGGGAATATCCGCTGCCGATGGAAACGCAGGCTATTTTGCTCCGGTGTATAAGACGGCCAATATCCTTGCCTTGGTCTTGGTGGCGGATTTGACGAGGTGGGGCTGGTTGGAGTCGTAATAGACGGCATCGCCGGGCTTGAGGAATTCGACTCGGTCGCCAACCTGGACTTTCATTTCTCCTTCGAGGACAAAGATGAATTCCTGGCCATCATGTGAGGAGAACTCCTCTGCCTCGGTGGGCAGCAGGGTTACAATAAAAGGCTCCATCATTCGGTTGGCTTTCTCTGGGGCTAACGATTCGTAAGAGTAGCCGTACTGCTCGCTTTTCTTTTTTCCGTACCGCGCTATGGCTTGCCCTTGACCTTTCCGTACTATGGTCATAGGCTTGTCAACGCCGGGGGATATAAAATAGCCCATCTTCATGTCCAGGGCTTTGCCTAATTTAATCAACTGGCCGAGAGGCGGCGCCATTTCACTTGACTCTATTTGTTTCAACGCAGCCACATCAATGCCGGTGCGGCTGCTGATGTCTTCAAGGGTGAGGCCACGCATTTCGCGGGCTGTTCGAATTCGTTCGCCCAGAGCCTCTGCTTTCTTTTCTACTGCCCTAGCAGATGCCAGGCGGGAAGCATCGGTCAGAAAATCTTCATGCCCGGCAGGCTTGCGTTTGGCTGAGCCTGTTTTGCCAGCCGTTTTAATGCGCTTTTCCTCTTTTTTCATGTCTTTCCTCCTAGATTGCCCTTCTGGCTACACCGATATGCCGAGCAATCACGATTCGCAGAATCTCCGATGTCCCCTCTCCGATTTCCAGAAGCCTCTGGTCTCGATAGAATCTTTCTATTCTGAAATCTTTCATCAGCCCATAGCCGCCGTGGAGCTGCAAGGCTTGGTGAACACAGCGGTGCATGACCTCTGAGCAATAGAGCTTGGCCATGGCTGCCTCTTTGGTTATGGAAAGGTTGTTCTCTCGCATCCAGCAAGCCTTGTAGAGAAAATTTCTGGCCAGTTCGATCTCAAGAGCCATGTCGGCTAGCTTAAAGGCGTTGACCTGGAAGGTGCTGATAGGCCGGCCGAACTGGATACGCGAATTGGCATACTCCAAAGCTATCTCGAAAGCTCCTTGGGAACCGCCGAGCCCCATGGCTGCTATGCTCAGGCGCCCGCCATCTAAGGTGGACAGCATCTGGTGAAAGCCATCGCCTATCTTTCCCAAAAGATTTTCTTTGGGCACGATGCAGTCATCGAAGAAGAGTTCACCAGTATTGGATGACCGCCACATCATCTTGCCTTTCATCTCTTTGGCGGTGAAGCCGGGCGCATCGCTGGGAACAATGAAACAACTGAGCTCTGCATGCCCACCGTCTCGCTTGCCGGTCACTGCCTGGACAACGATGACGCCGGTTAGCGGACAGGCTGCGTTGGTGATGAAGATCTTCCTGCCATTGATAATCCAGCGGTCTCCTTTAAGTTCGGCTGTAGTGCGAGAGCTGCCGGCGTCTGAGCCAGCTTCAGGCTCAGTAAGGCCAAAAGCTGCCAGATACTTTCCTGAGCAGAGCTTGGGAAGCCAGTCCTGCTTCTGTTTCTCGTTGCCGAAGTAGTAGATTGGCCCGATACCTAGAGAGTTTCCAGCAGCAATGGTAGCGGCGTGGGAACCATCTACTCTGGCTAGCTCCTCGACCACTATGATATAAGAGATGTACCCCATGTTCGAGCCGCCGTATTTCTCGGGGACAAAGCAACCCAGAAGGCCCAGTTCGGCCATTTTCTGCGTTAGCTCGATGGAGAACTTTTCTTTCTCATCCAGCTCTTTGGCGACTGGTGCTATCTCCCTCTCGGCAAAATCGCGAACTGCCTGACGTGTTAGTTTTTGTTCCTCAGTTAGTTCGAAATCCATGGCATACCTCTCCTGCCTAACATTATTTTCTTGTTGTCCGGCTTCCAGCCATCACTTCTTGCGGTGTCTTTCGATGAATCTGCCCATTCTCTTCAAGGCTTCTTCGATGTCGGGGAGGGCAGTGGCATAGCAGCAGCGGAGGTAGCCTTCACCACACTGGCCAAAAGCCGAGCCGGGGACTACAGCTACCTTTTCCTCCCATAGCAGCTTCTCAGCGAACTCTTCTGATGTCATGCCGGTGACTTTTATGGAGGGGAAGGCGTAAAAGGCGCCTCTTGGCTCGAAGCAGGACAAGCCGATATCTCTAAGTCCTTTAACGATGACCCGGCGACGCCTGTCGTAATCTCTGACCATGGCATCTACTTCGCTGTCGTTGGCCTTTAATGCTTCAAGAGCTGCCATCTGTCCCATTATGGGAGCACATAGCATGGTGTATTGGTGAATCTTGGTCATGGCTCCAATGATTTCCTTATCGGAGGCTGCGTAACCGATTCTCCATCCAGTCATGGCGTAAGCTTTGGAAAAGCCATTTAACAGGATGGTGCGCTCTCTCATGCCAGGGAGAGTGGCGAGGCAGGTATGCTCCACACCATAGACCAGTCGGCCATAGACTTCGTCTGATACCACCAGCAGGTTATATCGTTTAGCCAGTTCAGCGATTTGAGTCAGCTCTTCTTTTGACAGAACCGCGCCAGTGGGATTGCATGGGTAGCCAAGCAGGATAGCCTTTGTCTTTTGAGTAATCCGCGGCTCAATATCGGCGGCGGTTATTTCAAAATTGTTCTCCTCAGTGGTGGGTACTTGGACCGGTGCCCCGCCGGCCAGGCTAACGGATGCAGGATAGGCGACATAGCAGGGGTTGGGCATGATGACTTCATCACCCGGATTGAGTATGGCTCTCATGGCGAGGTCGAGACCTTCGCTGACGCCGACAGTGATGAGGATTTCGTCCTCGGAGTCATAGGTCAGCCCGAATCGGGATTCGAGGTGCCCTGATAATTCTGCTCTTAATTCAGGCATGCCTTTGTTGGAAGTGTACATAGTGTAGCCTTTTTCCAGCGAGTAAATAGCGGCTTCACAAATGTGCCATGGGGTGACGAAATCAGGCTCGCCGACGCCGAGGGAAATTACACCTTCTATGGAGGAGAGTAAATCAAAGAACTTTCTGATACCCGAAGGTGGGATTGCCCTCACAATTTCGGATATGTGGCTTTGAGATAGTTTAATATGACTTGACCCGCTTTTGGACACAGGAGCCTCCTGTCTGCGGAGCAGAGAATGGAATTGCGGTTATGGGGTTACGGGCAGACGCTTAACCCCTTCGCCGCCCTCCAGTATTTCGCCGTCCTCCTTGTATTTCTTAAGTATGAAATGGGTAACAGTCCCCTGCACTGCTTCCAGAGGTGCAAGTTTTTCTGAGACAAAGACAGCGATTTCCTGCATAGTCTTACCGGCTACTAGTACTGCCAGATCATAGGTGCCAGAGGCGAGGTATACGGAGCGAGCTTCGTGGAAACGATAAATGCGTTCGGCGATGGAGTCAAAGCCAACATTGCGTTGCGGAACGACCTTGACCTCAACAAGTGCCCAGACCTGCTCTTCGCCCAATTTAGACCAATCAATGACGGTCTTATATTTTAATATGGCACGGTCTGCTTCGGCCTTTTTAATCGTCTTTTTTACATCGGCAACTGACGTGCCGGTCATGGTTGAGATTTGCTCAGGTGTCAATCGGGCATCTTTTTCCAAAGCCTCGAGAATTTTTTTCATATCGCCTCCTCACCTTTGGTTGATAAGCCACCATTGGTCTTGGGTCTCATTATAGCAGAGTTCGAAGAGCTTCTCATCTTCGGTGATGACCCTGAAAAACTTTTTACCTGGCTCCAGCCACTCCTTCTCTATTCGGGATACCTTATGCTCTTTGTCCTGCCAAAAGAAAGATACTGGTCTCTGAGCGTAGGTATGGCCTGAATAGCACTTGACTTGCACTTTATCCAACCCCCATCTCCTTTAGAGCATGCCTAACAATCCAGGTACGTTATTGCGAGTCGAAGACGAGGCAATTTCAGAGATTGCTTCGTCGCTATGCTCCTCGCAATGACACTTAACCTCTATTTTATATCGGCGGTTTTCTTTTGTGCCAGTCGGTGGACTGCTCGTAGGCAAAGGCGATATGGAGTATGGTTTCTTCGTCGAAAGGCTTCCCTATAATCTGCATACCTATAGGTAAACCGTCGGCGAATCCGGCCGGCACGGAGATGGCGGGGAGGCCGGCGATGTTTATGGGTAAAGTACAAACATCGCTCAGATACATTTGTATAGGGTCATCCACCTTTTCACCAAGCTTGAATGGCACTGTAGGTGATGTGGGGGTAACCAGAGCATCATATTTCTCGAAAGCCTGGTCAAATTCCCGTCTTATTAAAGTGCGCACCTTCTGAGCTTTTAGGTAGTAGGCATCGTAGTAGCCGGCAGATAGAGCATAGGTTCCCAGCATGATTCGTCTCTTGACCTCATCTCCGAAGCCGAACTGCTTTGTTTTCTCCATAGCCTCCCACATGTTATTGGTGTCTTGGTAGGAGAAGCCGTACTTTACGCCATCGTACCTGGCCAGGTTCGCTGAAGCCTCGGAAGGGGCTAGTATGTAATATACGGCCAGGGCATATTTAGTGAGGGACAAAGAGGCATCCCGGTCTACGTTAGCCCCCAATTCCTCCAGCTTGTTTATTGCTGTCTCTATACTGGCTCTTACCTCCTTTTGCATACCCTCGACGAAGTACTCCTTAGGGATACCTAGACGCAGGTTGTTAAGCTTTGGAATCAGTGCTTTGGTGTAATCAGGAACGGGGTAAGGAGCCGATGTAGAATCTTTGGGGTCATGACCGGCGATGACATTAAGCACCAGGGCACAGTCGGCAACGTTTTTGGTTATGGGGCCAATCTGGTCGAGCGAGTTGGCAAAGGCGACCAGCCCAAAACGGCTCACCCTACCGTAGGTTGGTTTTAAACCAACCACACTGCAGAATCCAGCAGGCTGGCGGATACTGCCACCGGTATCGGAGCCAAGGGCGTATATAGCCTCATCGGTAGCCACGGCAGCGGCTGAGCCGCCACTGCTGCCGCCGGGGACACGGTCTAAGTTCCAAGGGTTTCGTGTGGGGAAGAAAGCGGAATTCTCTGTTGATGAACCCATGGCGAACTCGTCCATATTTGTCTTCCCTAGGATAACCGTTTTGCTGGCTTTTAGCTTGTCTATAACCGTTGCATCGTAAGGCGGGACAAAACTTTCCAAAACTTTTGAGGAACAGGTGGTCTTGATGCCTTTGGTGCACATAACGTCTTTAATCAAAGCGGGGATGCCGGTTAATGGTTCAATTTTGCCGCTGCTTATGGTTTTGTCTGCTTCCTTGGCCTGCTTTAAAGCAGTATCCTCACTGATGGTTACGCAAGCGTGGACCTTGTCTTCTACTTTAGCCAGACGTGCCAGATTTGCTTTGGTCAATTCGACCGAGGATATATTCCTATCTTTTAGAAGCTGGTGAGCTTGGCTGATAGTTAGCTGATGTAGGTCACTCATGGTTTATTCCAGAACTGCCCGAGTCTTGAAACAATTGCCGTCACGCTGAGGTGCATTATCCAGAATCTCTTTTACTGGGTAAGACGCCTTTGGCTCATCTGGCCTGAAGACGTTCTGCAGAGCAATAGATTGGGCTGTGGGTGGTAGGTCGGTGGTGTCAATCTGCTTGAGTATCTCGAAGTTTTCCAGAATGTCGGATAGCTGAATTCTAAACTTCTCGATTTCAGCTTCGCTCAGTCCCAATCTGGCTAGGAGGGCGATATGTTTTACTTCCTCACGACTTAGTTTCATTTTTGCTATACCTCAGAAAATGATGAAGGCCGTCTTTAAAATTAACGTTGGATATTATAACACAAAGCATGATGGAGTCATCTCATCTTTCATCCTCACTCCACTCTCTCCCGTCGAGGGAGAGGGGGATTTTTTGAGATTGCTTCGTCGCATGCTCCAACCTGCCCGAATATCTCTGCCTTGACGGTTAGAACCAGACATTGCTACAATGCCACTGCCCACAAAGGGAAACTGCAACTAGGAACGAGGTGCGATAAGTGCATCATTTTGAACCAGAAAAAATTCGTAACGTTGTCTTATTATCTCATTCCGGCGCTGGCAAAACGTCGCTATCTGAAGCGATGCTTTTCAGTTCAGGGGCTATTAACCGCTTAGGCAATGTGGCTGACGGGACAACCACTTCAGACTATGACCCTTCCGAAGTAAAGCGCCAGATTAGCATCAACCTGTCTTTGCTACCATGTCAGTGGAAAGATTGCAAGCTTAACCTGATTGATACACCGGGCTACCCTGATTTTGTGGCTGAAGTTAAAGCAGGGTTAGCGGTGAGCGAGGGTGCGGTCATTGTGGTTTGCGCTGTCTCTGGTGTAGAGGTTGGCACTGAGCAGGTGTGGGGGTACGCCAGCGAGGCAAAACTGCCGTGCCTCATCTTTGTGAATAAGATGGACAGGGAGAATGCGAACTTCTTTAATGCCTTGAAGGACATTCAAGGCAAACTGGGCAAGAAATGCTTGCCTATTCAATTGCCGATAGGTTCTCAGAAAGATTTCCAGGGGGTAGTGGACATTGTAACAAAGAAGGCTTATAGTGGCACCCCACTAAAGGAAACCGAGTTGCCTTCGTCTATTGCGGGCGATGTAGATTCTTATCGCGAGAAGCTAATCGAAGCAGTGGTAGAGGTTGATGATGAACTTATTACCAAATATCTGGATGGGGAAGAGATAAGCGACGAGCAGATTTACCGCTGCATAAAAGAGGCTACTAAGCTGGGCAAGGTTGTGCCAGTGCTGGTTGGTTCTGCACTTAAGAATGCTGCAATCACTCCTCTGATGGATGCTATTCACGATTATATGCCATCACCTAAGGAGCGGGATGCAGTGAAAGCCATTAATGCATCGACGAAAGCTGAAGAGGTGGTTGAGCCGATTCCAGGAGCACTTTTGTCGGCCTTTGTTTTCAAGACTACTAATGACCCTCGTGTGGGCAAGGTCAGCTATTTTAGAGTTTATTCAGGAACTATTTCCAGCAATTCACAGGTATGGAATTCCAATAAAGGCGCAGTGGAAAGAATAGGGCAACTGTTTGTCTTGCGGGGTAAAACACAGGAGCCAGCGCCCCATCTCGGCGCTGGAGACATCGGTGCTGTAGCTAAGCTAGCCTCTACCACTACAGGGGATACTCTTGGTTCACGTGAACATCCGCTGAAGTTTGCCCCGATTCATTTCCCCCAGCCGTTATTAAACATGGCTGTACATCCTAAAGCGAGAGGCGACTTGGACAAAATGAGCACGGTACTGCCTAAAATATGCGAAGAGGACTTTACTCTGAAAGTGCAACGAGAGGCTGATATAGGCGAGATACTCCTCGGGGGAATGGGTGAAACACATCTTGATGTTGCTGCTGAAAGGCTGTCGAGCAAGTTCGGCGTAGAAGTTAACCTTCAGCGACCTAAGGTACCTTATAAAGAGACTATCACTGTAAGAACTGAGGCAGAGTACAAACACAAGAAGCAAACCGGTGGTCATGGCCAGTATGGCCATGTCTTGTTAGAGTTGGAGCCTTTGCCGAGGGGTACCGGTTTTGAATTTACAGAGAGGGTGGTTGGTGGAGCCGTGCCCAGGAATTATATTCCAGCAGTGGAAAAAGGAGTTAATGAAGCCAGACTTGAGGGAGTTCTAGCTGGGTGTCCCGTAGTTGATGTCAGGGTAACGCTTTTCGATGGAAGCTCTCACTCCGTGGATTCGTCGGATATGGCTTTTAAAATTGCCGCGGCGCAGGCTTTGAAAAAAGGGCTGACTGAAGGACAACCTGTCCTGCTCGAGCCCATTGTGAACATGACAATCACCGTGCCAGATACTCTTACAGGCGATATAATCGGTGACCTTAACACCAAACGAGGCCGTGTGTTAGGCATGAATCCAGGGAACGGAGTCAATATTATTCAAGCACAGGCACCATTGGCAGAGGTTCAGCGTTACGCTGTTGACCTGAGGTCAATGACTCAGGCGCGTGGCACCTTCACCGTTGAATTCAGCCACTATGAAGAAGTGCCAAGCCAAGTCGCTCAGAAAGTTATGGCCCAGAAAGCTAATCCGTAACAGTGTTCTAGCCCGTTAGCCAGCCAGAAGCTCCTTGACTTTCTCAGTAAAGGCAGGCAGGACCTGTTTCCAATCGCCTACCACACCGAAGCGCGCCTCCTTAAATATATTAGCCTCAGGGTCTTTGTTGATGGCTATTATGTTTTTGGCGCCGGAACATCCAGCTAAATGCTGACTGGCCCCGGAAATACCTACCGCGATGTAGAGTTCCGGTGTGACGATTTTGCCGGTAAGCCCTATCTGCATTGCGTCTGGTACCCACTTGTTATCACAAGGTGGCCTGGAAGCTCCTACTGCACCCTTTAATACCTTGGCTAGTTCCTCTAATTGCTTAAAGCCGTCGGGTCCACCAATTCCTCTGCCTCCGGTCACTATTGCTTGAGCATCTTCGAGCTTTACCCCAGCGACCTCTTCTTTTACTGTTTCGAGTACCTTCGTTCTTATCTTTGCCGGGTCTAGTTCAACCTTGATAGATGCAATCTCTCCCTTTCTTGCTTCATCAGGTGCCAGTGGCGACATGGCTTTCTGCCTGACTGTTGCCATCTGAGGGAAAACTTCCGAGGTGAAGGTAGCCCGCGCGTTGCCACCGTAAACAGGTCGGGTCTGCTGGAGAAACTTAGTCCCCGGGTCGATGCTCAACTCCAGGCAGTCCATGGATACGCTGACGCCTAATCTAAAGGATAGCCTGGGGGCCAAATCGCGCCCCACAGATGTTTGTCCGAAAATAAGAATTCGTGGCGAAAGGTCCTTTACTGCCTTTTCCATTACGGCAACGTATGAATCTGTTTGGTAATCTTTCAGCAGTGGATCCTCGGCGGCATATACTTTGTCGGCTCCGTAAGCTACAGCTTTTTTAGGGGCATCGCCTAACTTGTCGCCGACCAGTATGCATAGCAAGTCTTCTTTCAGTTCATCGGCAAGACGCCGACCGCAGCCCAGAAGCTCAGTAGTAATTGAGCTTAATTTGCCATCAATCAGTTCGCCATAGACCATAATTCCTTTATATTCAGCCATTATAACCTCCTGTGATTACTTCTTAGTTCTAGATTATTTTTGCTTCTCTAAGCCTGGCAGCCAATTTAGTAGCAGCTTCCGCGGGGGTATCAGCCTCTACGATTTCGCACTTACCCTCTTTAACTGGCTGGAAAAGCTTGAGAAGCTTAGCTCGTCGGCCAGCAGCACCTATTTGTGATGGCTCGAGCCCGACATCGGCCGGTTTCCATACCGTAGGCTGCTTTTTGGCTGCTGCCATAATTCCTTTCAGGGTAGCATAGCGGGCTTCACCGAGTTCATTGCTGACTGTAATCAGGGCAGGGAGTGTCACCTCGATGACCTGATAACCATCGGAGATTACTCGTTCCACCTTGGCTTTACCATCAGTAGCTTCTATTTTCTTGGCCACGGTAACGCTAGGAATTCCAAGTATTTCCGCAATACCCGAGCCAACCTGTCCAGCATCCCAGTCGGCTGCCTGACGACCGCAGAAAATGAGGTCATATTCTCCT